>JAGYOC010000112.1 GCA_018399795.1 Dehalococcoidales bacterium | reverse complement strand
AACAGCTTCATAAGGCCCTCAAGGAACGCATCATCATTCTCGATGGTGGCACGCCAGCCACCTGGTTCCCGGCGACGTTATCATACTTGAATCTGGGGACAAGATTCCTGTTGATGCCCGTCTGATTGAGGCGGCAAGTCTATCAATAGACGAGTCCATCCTCACCGGCGAATCGGTTCCGGTAGAGAAGTTCACCGGCGCTATTGAGGGTGAGGCAACTATAGCAGACATGGGCAATATGGCGCACATGGGCTGTGCCGTGGTCAATGGCCGTGGAGTGGCCGTGGTTACTACTACCGGTATGAATACCGAGATTGGTAAGATTACCACCCAGGTGCAGGAGACCAAGCCCCCACCTACTCCACTCCAGCGAAATGTGGCCAAGTTAGGACGCTATATCGGCATCCTGGTGCTCGGTATTATCGGGGTGCTTATTCTCATCGGGGTGATTAAGGGGTACGGTTTCGAGGACATGTTCACCCTGGCGGTAGCCGCCGCCGTTTCTGCCATTCCGGAAGGTCTCCCGGTCATGGTAACTGTAGTCCTGGCTTTAGGAATGAGACGGATGGTAAAAAGGCATGCTCTTATCCGGAAGCTGACGGCGGTGGAGACGATGGGCGCCGTTACCGCCATCTGCTCGGACAAAACCGGCACGCTAACTGAAAGCGAGATGACGCTGCGCCAGGTATATCTTTCCGACAGAACAATAGAAATCACCGGGGCTGGCTATCGTCCCGAGGGAGAGTTTCTGGAAAACGGTCAAAAGATTGAACCTGTAAAGGATGAAGACTTTCTCCTGGCGCTTAGAATCAGTGCCCTATGTAATGACTCTACACTGAAAACAGATGGTGATAAGCATCAAATTCTTGGTGACCCCACCGAGGGTGCCTTACTTGTAGCCGCTCTTAAGGCAGGACTGAAGCAAAAAGAATTACAGGAGGAGCAGCCACGACTGGCCGAGATGCCCTTCACGAGTGAAAAGCGCTACATGGCCACTCTCCATCATCATCAGGATGGTAAAGCAGTGGTTTATGTGAAGGGGGCAGTAGACAATGTGCTGGCGATGAGCCGGCAGGTACTCGTAAACGGCGTAGCTCAGGAAATGACTCCCGAGAAAATGGCTGAGCTCGAAGAGAAGAACGTGGAGATGGCATCGAAGGCGCTGCGGGTAATGGCGCTGGCCTATGCGGAGTGCTCTCCTGACCCGGAGCAGCTAACTCATAAGCATCTTGATGGTGCTCTAACCCTGGTTGCCCTGGTGGGCATGATTGACCCTCCCCGTCAGGAAGCCAAGAAAGCAATCGCCGACTGCAAACGCGCTGGTATCAAAGTGATGATGATAACCGGGGACCAGAAAGTCACGGCGGTAGC
>JAGYOC010000111.1 GCA_018399795.1 Dehalococcoidales bacterium | reverse complement strand
TAGTTTGGATTTGCCCACAGGTGTTCGCAGTTATACCTACAAGCAGGATATGTCTCTTTTACGTACCAGAAGCCACTGGATATGGCTGGGCGTATTGCTCGCTTTTCTGTTCACCGCTCCGCTCTACTGGGGTAGCTACTGGCTGGGTGTTGCCAATCTTATCGGAATTACCATTATCGCCGCCCTGGGCCTCAATATTCTGACCGGCTACTGCGGGCAGCTTTCCATCGGTCACGCCGGCTTTATTGCCGTTGGGGCCTATACGTCCGCCATACTGACTAACCGGTTCGAGCTACCCTTCCTTT
This sequence comes from Dehalococcoidales bacterium, assembly GCA_018399795.1. Next base: position 10,312 of record JAGYOC010000111.1, on the reverse strand, counting down.
TTGGTTTAATATCTGCTGGATTTATATCCGGTCTTATCGGGATGGTATTCGGTATCCCTTCCCTTCGCGTGAAGGGTTTTTACCTGGCGATAAGTACTATTGCCGCTCAATTCATCATAATCTGGGTTATCAATCACTGGACCAGCCTGACCGGAGGGTTTACCGGCATAAGTGTGCCTCCGGCCTCCATCGGTGGTATCACCTTTATTGGCCAGAGCAGCCAGTTCTACCTGATTACCGGGTTTGTAATTCTGGCGGTGTTCCTGAGCAACAATCTTGTCAGGACAAGGCCGGGCCGGGCCTTTGTCGCCATAAGGGACAACGATCTGGCGGCACAGGTGATGGGGATAAACCCCTTCCGTTACAAGCTTATCGCCTTTTTTATCGGCTGTTTTCTGGCTGGTATTGCCGGTTCTCTGCTCGCACACTGGTCGGGTTTTTTAAACGCGGAGAATTTTACCATAATGGATTCCATATTGTATATTGGTATCATTATCATTGGTGGTCTCGGTACCACGGTAGGACCGATTTTCGGTGCCATTTTTATACGGATGCTGCAACAGGGGATAACACAGATATCCCCGCTTCTGGAAAATGCCTATCCAGGCCTGCCGGCAGGTTTCACTACGGGTATCGGCCCGATGGTCTTCGGGCTGGTAATTATTCTTTTCCTCATTCTGGAACCCCGCGGCCTGGCTCATCGCTGGTCCATGGTCAGGACTTCCTGGCGGTTGTGGCCCTTTTGAGAGGTGAAACCAATACTATCAAGGAGGGTAAGGTAGTGTAGCAAGCGAGTAATGTGCCCGTATCCTGAAATTAATGTGGAGGAATAAAAAATGAAGAGAAAAGTGCCAAAGTTAGCCACCGTGATATTGCTGGCTCTGGTGGTGGCTATTATCCCCTTAGTCGGCAGCGGTTGTGCCGGCGGCGGTACCACAGGGGATGATGGTGGGGACAAGCTCAAGGTTGGTTTCAGTATATGTTACACCGGGGTTGCCGCGGAAAAAGGCCGCCCCATGGGGAATGCCAAACTGGACTGTATGAAATACATTAACGAGGAGCTGGGCGGTGTCGAAGGGCATGAGATCGAAGTAATATGGCGCGACAACGAGTATGACGCGGCCAAGGCTGTCACCATCATAAACGAGCTTATCGAGAAAGACTGCCTGATGTTCACGACCAACTCATCCAAGATGATGGGGGCTTCCATGGAGATAGCCAACCGTGCCGAATTCCCCGGATTCTCTGTCTTCAGCGCTCCCGCCTTGATTCACCCCCCGGAGCATATCTACGCACAGCTGCCGGACTATGGTGACGACTGGGCAGCGTTTTCCAAGTACTACATGGATAATATCTGGGATGGCGAAGGAAAGCCGAAGATGGCGTTGCTATTGCTCAATAACCCTACCGGTTACGGGGCACGTGATGCTGCGCTCGCCCTTGCGGATGATATGGGTATTGAGATTGTAGCCACCGAGGAGCACGCCGCAACTACCATCTCGGAAATGGAAAGCCTTACCCGGGTCAGGTCAATGGACCCGGATGTAATCTATATATCCAGCACGCCGCAGCCCACCTCCATCATTGTCCAGAACGCGGCTTCCCTGGATATGTACCCGGGCGTAACCATCGGCTGTGGCCATGCCAGCCTTACCAGCGTGCTGGTGGAACTGGCCGGATCTGATGCCGAGGGCATATATGGAGTATTTCCCACCGTTAGCTGGGGTGATGATGTGCCGGCTATGGAGAAGATGACCGAATACTGCCAGGAGCTACATCCGGACGATTACGGCAATATGGACTACATTACCTCCTGGGCGGAGGGTCTAATTGTTGCCGAGATACTGAAGGAGGCGATTCAGAATGCCGGTGTCGAGAACCTTACCCCTCAGGTGGTTGAGGATGAAGGTTACAAGAAACTCGATGGCTACGATGTGGGCGGTTTGCAGGGACCGGTAAGCTATACTCCGGGTGACAACCGCCTCTCCAGCTCGGTCCGGGTTTTCCGGATAGAAAACGGTGAAATAGTACCTGTAAGTGACTGGATAGAAGCTCCTCTGATAAAATATGAGGAATTTGACTGGTTTGGCAGTTAAAGTTTTTGATTGCGGCCCCTGTACCGATTTGTACGGGGGCCGCATTTTAAAAGGGAAAGCATGCTTGAACTAAATGGTGTTGAGGTTGTCTACCAGAGCGTAATCCGGGTGCTGCACGGTGTTTCTCTTTGTGTTGAGGATGGCTCCATAGTCGCCCTGCTCGGAGCCAACGGGGCAGGCAAGAGTACCACCCTGAAGGCCATATCGGGTCTGTTGCACTCGGAGGAGGGGGAGGTGGTAGATGGCAGTATCGAGTGGAACGGCCACAGAGTAGAAAGAAGCGGTGCTGAACAGATAGGTAAACTGGGAATTATTCAGGCACTGGAAGGGCGGCGTGTCTTCGAGCACCTCAATGTCGAAGAAAATCTGATGGTCGGTGCTTATCAGCGCAAAGACCGTAATGGGGTTAGAGACGACCTCGATATGGTATACCGGTATTTCCCTCGCCTTAAAGTACTCAGGCGCAACACCGCTGGCTATCTGTCCGGGGGAGAGCAGCAGATGCTGGTGGTGGGAAGGTCAATGCTGGCCAGCCCGAAGCTACTCCTGCTTGACGAGCCGTCACTGGGCCTGGCACCAATACTGGTGCGGGAAATATATGATATTATCCGGCAATTCAATGCCGATCACGGTACATCAATATTGCTTGTCGAGCAGAATGTCCGGGTTGCTCTGGGTATCGCCCATTACGGGTATGTTATGGAGAACGGGCGAATCGTTCTCGATGGAACGGCCAGCTTCTTGAAACACAATAACGATGTCAGGGAATTCTATATGGGCCTATCGGCTGCAGGTACCAGGAAAAGCTATCGTGAAGTGAAGCACTACCGGAGGCGTAAGAGGTGGCTATGATACCTGTGGGGGGTGAATGCTCTGCTCTTCCTGCCCCAGGTAGGCCGATACTACCTCCGGATTGGCTCTGATTTCCTCTGGACTTCCTTCTGCGATTTTCCGCCCGAAATCAAGTACGGCAATACGGTCGGCCAGGTCCATCACCACCCCCATATCGTGTTCGACCAGGACAATACAGTTGACGCCGTCTCTGAGTACGGGTGTATCCGCATAGGCGTTACCCTGTCCTTCAAAGATATCGATGATGAAGCGGGCGATGTCTTCCTTTTCCTCCAGATTCATCCCTGCCATAGGTTCATCTAAGAGTAGAACGCTTGGCTCCAGAGCCAGGGCCCTGCCCAGCTCAACCCTCTTGCGCATTCCGTAGGGGAGGGAGCCGACCGGTTTGTTTCTTATGGGCTGCATCTCCAGGAAATCGATAATATCCTCGACCCGGCGCCGATGGGTGATATCTTCATTCCGGGCTGCTCCGAAATAGATGGCGCTGCTAACGAAGTTCTGTTTCATGAGGACGTGCCTTGCCGCCATGATATTATCCAGAGTGCTCAAACCGCCGAACAACTCGATATTCTGGAAGGTCCTTGCCAGGCCGAGCTTGGCCGCCTTATCGGGGCGAATCCGGGTAATTCTATGCCCATCGTAGTAAATTTCCCCGCTCTGGGGCTTGTAAAAACCGTTGATACAGTTCAGGATACAGGTTTTACCGGCGCCGTTGGGCCCGATGATGGCGATTATCTCGTTATCCCGGATATCGAGGTTGATGTCACTGAGGGAATTGACCCCTCCAAAGGAAAGAAAGAGGTTTTGGATAATAATTCTGGCCCTGTTCTTTACAGCTTTATTTTCCATCTTGACTGGATTCCGGGCTGTAGTGATACTTCATCGGTCTATGTTATATCTGGTTCGGCCTCTTCCGACATAATTTTATCCCGGTACTGACTTACCCGCCAGCACTCCGGCCCTTCGCACTTCAGTGGCCTACCTGATTGACTGCTCTTCTTCCGGAGGACGTCGAGTGTTTCCGGTTCCGGGTCTCCATAGCGGTCATAGCCGGTACATTTTACGGAGAAGTCCCTGTATACCAGAACCGTTGCCTCATCATCGACGGCATCGCAATAGATGGTGGTAGCGGTTACCTGCCAGTTTACCATTCCCTTATCATCGCAAGCCTGCTTATAGAATAAGATGTTATCACGTGACGGACTATGTTTCAATGGAGCCGGAAGCGCCGGTATTGATTATGGCCTTATTGACCCGCTGGGCCGAAATATGTCTGGGTTGCCTGTATTTATTTACTGGTGGCTCGATATATCTCTGGCATTCAGCGCATGCCCGCATAGTTTTTGCATTTTCAGTCGCTCTGGTATTGGATTAAGGCAGAAGAGAAAGTAGTGGTATCAGCGGTACCGCATGGAAATATAATCACCCAGTGAGCCATATTCTTCTCGCCTGCGCCGCCAAAATCTTACCGATATCGGTATAGCAATAGCGGCGGCAATACAGATGATTACCGAACGGTTTAACCACCCTCCCGGGGTGCCGGTGGATTCTTCGCCGGCATCGCTGGTTGCCAGCGTGTTACACGTGGTACATTCTTCAACCGTAAAGGAACCGCTCAAACCGTTGATATCGACAGGGTATTCGCCCGGGTTGCTCCGGTTGCTGGTGAAGGATACCGTTTCCCCGTTTCCACCGTCAAGGTATATTTCCCTGGTTTTCTCTACCGCTCCGTTCAGGCTGAGAGATACCGGGTAGCTTGCTTCTGCTTCGCCGCTATTAGCCAGATAGGCGCTTATGGTCACATTTTCACCGGGCTGAACCCGTGCCGGGGATATGCTCAGGGAACTGAGGGTGAATGAGGCGGGCAGTATTGCCGTCGCTGCTGGAGTAGAATCCCCTGCTGTTTGCCCTGCGTTGACCTGGTTGTTCATTGCAGGCGAAGAAGAGGCGATCAGGGCAAAGGTGGAAAAATGATCGATATATGCGGTCAGAACGTTTTCCCCGGAGTCGATATCGAATTCCAGTTCCTGCCATTTGCCATCATTTTCATCGTAAATAGCCAGCACCAGGTTTTCCTCGGCCAGACCCTCGGGTATTGCATCCGAAACGTAGCTCCAGGTTAGAGAAACCGGTCGGTCGAAGGTGGCTCCATCGGGTGCCAGATGGTAGGGGACTCCGACGATGCTGGCGTTTTCATCAGGGTAGGAACTGCCATTCAGGGCGAGGAAATCTATTCCGCTCAGGGGATTTCCTTCGCCGTCCAGTGCAATCGTGTCTCCGGGAACCACTATTTCTATGGTATCATCGGGGGAAGTAAATACCCTGGTTTCCGAGGTAAAGTGGGCGGTTACGTGCATATCGCGTACTACGTCCACATATTTGGGGTTATCGCTTCCGATGGTGTCCCACTCGACAAAGCGGTAGCCGTCTTCTGCCCACGCCTGTATCTTGATGACGTTGCCACTCTCAATTTCGAATTCAAAGGGGTACTCGGTTGCAGCCACGCCGTCTATTTCGACTACACCGCTGCCACCTGGATTAACGTCGACGGTAACGGTCTTGGACGCCGCACCCGGCGTCCCGTCGTTACACCCTCAGCCATAAGCCGGCTTGAAATCCAGGGTCGGTATCAGTAGCGATAGTGCCAGTACAGCCACCGGCCAGGCCATAAACTTTCCAGCGGGTTTACCAGTCATTCTTATCGTTATCTCCGTTGCTGGGAAATATAGGGCTGCTACGCATGGGTTTTCTCAAGCTCGTGCCAGTATTCCTGGTCGATAAGGTCTTCCAGGGTAGTGGTATTGAGAACCCTGTCCATCGCGTCTTTCAGTTCGATCCATACCCGTCGGGACATGCACGAGTCGGCACGCGGGCAAAGGTGAGCATTGTCGACGCAATCAACCGGAGCCGTCGACCCCTCCATAGCATGGACGATATCGGCGAAGGTTATCTCCGATGGAGGTCGTGTTAGCATGAAACCGCCGTTGGGCCCCCGGATGCTCCTGACCAGCCCGGCTGCTTTCAGGCGGGTAAAGAGCTGTTCCAGGTACAGGCAGGATATCTGCTGCCGTTCCGAGATGTCCTTGATCAGGGTGGGGTTATCACCCGACTGGAGGGCCAGATCAAGCATGGCCCGAACTGCATATCGTCCTTTGGTAGATAGCTTCAAGACTTTAAACCTTTCAAAATCATTACTGCAATGCTCATAAATATACCGTAATGGCGATGCATTGTCAAGTATTATGATATTCTATTGGTTGAACCCTTTGCAATAGTCGGCCGATATATTAGAATATGGCAGGAAAAATGGAAAGAGACATGCGCTGTTTACCCGGCGTGGATAAACTGGCTTCCGACCCGCGTTTGCGGAATATGGAGGAATATATACTCCGTGAACTGCTGGTGGGCATAATACGCGATTACCTCGAAAGCAAGCGTCTGGATATATCCGCAGGAAAGCCCTGTCCCACCTTTGACGATATTGTGATGGATATCATTTCCCGCAGCCGGATGATACTGCGGCCGGGGTTGCGACGGGTGATTAATGCCAGTGGGGTCATTATCCATACCAACTTGGGACGTGCCCCGGTTAGCTATGAGGCGGCCGCCGGCATGGGCGAGGCTGCCCGCGCCTGCTCCAACCTTGAATTTGACCTTGATAGCGGGCGACGAGGTGAACGTAATAGCCACCTCGAGCGTGCGCTTTGCTTGCTTACCGGGGCTGAGGCTGCAATGGTGGTGAATAATAATGCCTCGGCAGTTCTACTTGCTCTCAGTGCTTTTGCCAGGAGAAAGCAGGTTCTCGTATCACGGGGCCAGGCGGTTCAGATCGGGGGCGGATTTCGTATCCCGGACGTAATGCGCCAGAGCGGGGCCAGACTGGTCGAAGTTGGTACAGCCAACTGTACCTATATTTCTGATTATGAGCAGGTAATAGGCCCGAGTACGGCGGCAATTATGAGGGTTCACCTGAGCAATTTCCGGATGACAGGATTCACCCATTCAGTGGGACTGGAAGAGATGGTGGAGCTGGCCGGTAGATATGGATTGCCGGTATTTGATGATATCGGTAGCGGCTGTCTTCTCGATACTGCCCGTTTTGGGCTTGAACCGGAACCAACGGTACAGTGGAGCATCAGTGCCGGTGCCAGTCTGGTTTTTTTCTCCGCAGATAAGCTCTTGGGGGGTCCTCAGGGAGGGGTTATTGTGGGCAGGAGGGATCTGGTAGATAGAATGAAGAAACACCCTCTGGCAAGGGCGTTACGAATTGACAAGTCAAGCCTGGCCGGACTGATGGTAACCCTTGGCCATTATCTGAAGGGTGAGGCTGAAGAAAAGGTTCCGGTATGGCGTATGATTGCCTGTCCTCTGGATGATATAGAGCGGCGGTCCGAACTCTGGGCCGACACTGTGAAGGGGCTGGCCAGGGTGGTCGGTGGAGAGACGATGGTAGGTGGTGGCAGCCTTCCCGGAGGGACTCTGACTACCAGTCTGGTTGCTATCGGGGGTAGGAAGGGGAAGCGGGGTGGCGATATTGCCCGGGCTTTGGGCCGGTATCTGCGTGAGCGGGAGCTACCTGTTATCGGAAGGGTCAGCGGTAACGATCTGTTGCTCGACCCGCGTACGGTGCTTCCTGAAGACGATAAAATTGTGCTGGAGGCGCTTGATGGCGCGGCCGGAAAATTTATTGAATGAGGATATTATCCCTTTCGAAGAGGAGTACTGATGTTCGTACTGGGTACCGCAGGGCATATAGACCACGGTAAATCGGTACTGATTCGGGCCCTGACCGGTATTGAACCGGACCGGCTTCGTGAGGAGAAAGAACGGGGGATGACCATTGATTTGGGATTTGCCTGGATGAAACTTCCCGGTGGTGGGGAGGTCGGAATTGTTGATGTCCCCGGACACGAAAGATTGATCAGAAATATGCTGGCCGGCGTTGGTGGTATAGACCTGGCTCTTCTCGTGGTTGATGCCCGTGAGGGGGTGATGCCGCAGACCAGGGAGCATCTGGCTATCCTGGATATAATGGGTATAGCGAAGGGCGTGGTTGTACTAACCAAGAAAGACCTGGTCGATGATGTGAGGCTTGACATCTTGAGTGAAGAGGTGAAGGCAATAATTGCCCCTACCTCTCTGGCCGGTTCTCCGGTGGTCGCTGTTTCAGCTCTGGGGGGAGAAGGGTTACCGGAGCTGGTTTCGACTATCGAGATGTTACTTGGTACTGTTCCCCCCCGGTCGGATTCGGGTTTCCCCCGGCTTCCTGTAGACCGTGCTTTTATACTGCCGGGTTCGGGTACCGTGGTTACTGGAACTCTGCTTGATGGTTCACTCGCTACCGGTCGGGAGGTGGAAATTGTTCCCTCCGGTCTCAGATCACGGATAAGGGGGATGCAGACCCACCGGTCGTCCATCGGCACAGCGACTCCAGGAACCAGGGTCGGGGTGAATCTGGCTGGTATTTCGCCGGAGGATGTATACCGCGGCAATGTACTTACCGTACCGGGTTGGCTTTCGGCTACCACGATGATATCGGTGCGGCTATCATTGCTTGAGCAGGCTTTAAGGCCCCTTTCACATAATACTACGGTAAATTTCTATACCGGCTCTGCTCGCGCTACAGCTAAAGTAAGGATTCTGGAGAAGGATGATATCAAGCCCGGTGAGGATGTCTGGGCCCAGCTTTTGCTGAGCAAACCGTTGGCGGTGGTAAAGGGTGACCGGTTTATAATCCGTTCACCCCAGGCGACACTGGGGGGGGGCGAAATAATGGAGGTCCATACCAGACGTTACCGGAGGCGGCAACCGGATATTATCCGGAATCTGGAACAGAAGGGGTACGGGACTGCCGAGGAACTGGTTTTGGCAGCCCTGGAAAAGCACGGATCGATGGATTTAACTGCGCTATCCAGGGAGAGTAGTATTAACGTTACGGGGTTGGTACCGATAGTGGAAAATCTCATCGAGAAGGGTAAGCTGTCCGGGATTGGTGCCGGAAAGAAAAAAATGCTTTTCAGTCTGGCCGGGTGGGCGAGGATCGAGGGTTGGGTAACCGCTCTTTTGGAGGAATACCATCGCAAGTTACCCGTACGTCCTGGCATGCCGAGGGCCGAACTGGGCAGCCGGTTGAGAATGGGAGCACACAATTCCCTGGTGGTTGGTAAACTAATAGATTCCGGTGCCATAGTTGAGGAAGGCGGTTTTATACGTTTGCCGGGCCATCGGGTCAGGCTAACCGGGGAGCAGCAAATTAAGGTGGACAGGTTTATCGGGGCACTTGAAGAGAATCCCTTCGCGCCGCCTGGTGATGCTATCCCGGAAATGGACCTGCTCAATCTGCTGGTGGCTCGAAAGCAGGTGATGAGGGTGAGTGAGGGGGTGGTTTTCTCTCTTCAGGCCTATAACGAGATGGTAGCCCGGATTACCTCATATCTTCAAAGTAAAGGTAGTATCACGGTGGCGGAAGTCAGAGACCTGTTTCAGACCAGCCGGAAATATGCTATTGCACTTCTGGAATATATGGATGGGGCAAGGATAACCCGCCGTATCGGTGACCGGCGTGTGCTATACCGTGATGCGAGTAGTGAGGGGTAGATATATGGCGGGGGAAAACCGAGATTTTGGGAAAATAAGGAGAATATTATGAGCAATCACCCGTATCGGTATCGTATGCTGGTGGAGTACCTCAATCCCACGGCAGGTTCAGTAAAACCGGACTATGCCGAGGAAAGTGCCAAAGAGTCGCTCGCCGGTAAACTTGAGGAGGTCGTTGAGCATCTTCCCGAGGTTATTGCCGAGGGCTGGGAAGTCAATTCCCACAGCCTGTCTGTTTCTCAGGATACAGTGATTCTGACAGTTTTACTCCGCAGGCAGGCGGCTTCATAGCGTAGAAAATCATTCTGCTGGCTTGAGCTCTTCTTCTGCTACCGTCACCACGGTATTGCCCTCGTCAAGGCGTACCTTGTAAATGAATGCGTCCTCCGGTAAGTGGTCTTTGTAGTAAAGGACGTGAAAAGCACCCAGATAAAACGAGTCCAGGACCACACCTCCCTGGCCAACATATTTTTCATTATGGGGATACTTTTTATTTCCATGCTTGTCTTTCACACTGATAATGCTCACGTGTTGCCCCTTGTCGTATATTGCTTCCATATGGCTTAACCTCCCCCTGATGGTAGAGTTGCCCTATTTTAACACCAATTCCTGGCCCGTCAATACATTATATCGTGAGAGGATTTGACCACACCAAGGCACTTAACTTGTGCCTGAATTCGCAAATACACCCGCTGGAGCACATTACTTAAGCAGGATTTAATCAAAATTTAACATCATCATAATAATTCTATAACACGGCCCTGATA
>JAGYOC010000110.1 GCA_018399795.1 Dehalococcoidales bacterium | reverse complement strand
GAGAGTTGCGGTTCCATATTTTTATAGGCGACTTTGGTATTCAGCATCTGTAGCTCCGAGACTCGGCCGTTTTGATAATCCGTCAGGGCCTGCTCGTACTGGGCCTTCATGGTCTCGATACTTTCTTCCAGCAAATCAATCGACTCTTCAAGGTAGATGAGCTTGTAAAAGCTCTTTTTCACATCCCGGCGCAGCGCTTTCTCCGCCTCTTGCCGGTCGATTGCGGCTCCCTCGTAGTTCTGTTCCAGGGCGCGAATGCCGTCAAAGGTGGCCGGTGAGAGCTGTAGACTGCCCTGTACCGACATACTCAGACTGTAGGGCGAGAGTTCTTCCATTCCCACTGTAGGAGCTGTGTTGGAACGGATCACCGTGCTGCCGGCCTGTATGCTTGGATACAACAGGTTCCCGCGATTCTTGTATTCGAGCAGTGCGGAATCAAGGCTCTTTTGGGATGTAAAAATGGTGCTGCTTTTCCGCAGGGCGATGCTGATCGCATCCTCGACCGTAAGGCCTTCGGCATAGACCGAACTACCTATTCCTGTGACAATAAAAAGCAAAAGCACAACCTGCCTATAGTTCATAATTGAATACCTCCGTACATTGACTATCTGTAAGGTAGCAAGATGCGGAGGCGGCCACCATAAACGGAGGTATACAAGTATTTAAACGGATTGTTTAGAAACGGACCGTTGCGCATGACGAATTGTTGTTCACTATATCAAACTTATTCCTCTTGACCGCTGTAAAATGCTCGCGTACAATAGTTATAAATAAAGGAGGCGAGCTATGGCAAAAGGTTTTACCCTGGCAGTATTACCCTGGGTTTATATTGCAAAATATGGCGAAGACAACAAATGGAGCGAGGAGTTTAAGGAAAAACCTCACAAGAGCCCCGCGGAAGAGGCGGCGCTGAGCGAAGATGAGCGGCAGAGTCTGCAAGAGCAGCGTAACTCTTTTCCGGAGCTACCCTTAGTCAACTATACCACTCAGTACGGTATGGGGGTTTTTGAAGGAATGAAGGCCTTTCCCCAGAAAGACGGCAGTTTGAAACTCTTCCGGCCGGACGAGAACGGGAAGCGGATGAACAGGTCTATGGAGGGCTTGCGGAGCCCCGGTTTTCCGGTAGATATGTTTGTCGAGGCGGCTAAAGGGGTCTGCCGGCGAAATAAGGAACTGGGTTTTGCTCCCACCTACGACTCGTCCTGGGAAAAGGACGACTTTCTCTCGGCGGAGTCAATTTATATGCGGCCCTTCAGCTATTCTGAACCGGCTATTGGCCTTGGTGTAAGTAAACACCCGTGGGTGATAATTGCAAGCACTCAGGTGGGTGCCTACTTCAAACCGGGCAACCACAAGGGGCTGGTAACCGACAAAATTCGCGCCTTCAAGGGCGGTACCGGCTGGATCAAATGCGACGCAAACTATGTAGTGCCGATTCTGGCCAAAAAGGCCGCTGAAGAGCAGGGTTTTATGGAAGCAATTTTTCTGGATGCCGAAACCCGCACCTATCTGGAAGAGGGATCATCCTCCAACATTTTCGTGCTGCTGAAAAACGGTACTTTGGTTACCCCCGAGTTGGGCGACACCATTCTGCCGGGAATTACCCGTGGAACCATTCTTCAGTTAGCCCAGGACATGGGCGTAAAAACCGAAGAGCGCAAGATCAGCATAGAAGAGGCGATGCAGGAGGGCACCGAGTGCTTTGTCTCCGGAACCGCCGCCGGACTCAGCTATATTGAGTCGATTACCCACCACGGCAAAGAGGCGGTTTTTAATAACCGTGAAATGGGCGAGCTCTCACACAAGCTGCTGAATACACTGAAGGGTATTCAGTATGGAAAGGTAGAGGACCGCCACGGCTGGATGGTGCCTGTCGAGTAGATATAGTAAATATGAGTGTAATCGTTGCGGGCTGGTCCTTCGGGGCACAGCCCGCTTTTTTATGAGCCCAGCTCCAGGCTGTTCATATCCATGGGCAGGTCGGCATAGATCTGCAATTCATAGTTCTCGTTTGGAAACAGCAGATTGCGCTGGTTAAGGTAACCTAAATTGGACAGCCCTGTGCGCTCGAGGGTCTCGGGGTCGCGGGAGAGCCGGTCAAAATAGCGGCTCGAATCTGAAAACTGCACCATCGCCCGGGAATAATACTCGCTTTGTCCGGTTTTGAGGTGCAGACGGTGGAGAGTAACTCCCAGGTTATTACTGACCTTCATCAAATTTTCAGCCAGTGCCCGGTGGTCACGCCGATCCTCAATCATCAGCGGTCGCTCCTGTTCAAGCCGGCTTTTGAGCATTTCCAACAGGTGCGTATAGTGCCCTTCGGCATTGTGGAAGGAGCCCCTATACACAAAGGTATTTGCCTTGGCATACACCAGATTATGATTATTGGTAAAAGCTCCGGCGGACTGGCGGAATTCCGTCAGGGCGTCTGAGTATTCACCGTTTCGATACGAGATGTGTCCCTGTTTGTATTTCATCTCTTGGGAATCGTACAGATTATCCTCGGCTTGGCTGTAGAGCTGATCCGCCTGGCTAAACTCGCCCCCCTGGTAGTAATGAATGTCGCCCAAATCGGCATACAGTTTCCCAAGCTGGGGCTGCTTATTGATTAGTTTCCGGCTCAGGGCATCCTCGTACAGTTCAATCCCCCGGGTAAAGTTTGCCCGGGCCTCCAGATAATTCCCCCGGTCGTACAAGCCCTCTCCCAGGCGCCGGTACGTATCGACTTTCATCTCGATACGGTCACTGGAGAGCGGGGAAAGGCCCTGCATCAGACTGAGGGTGTTGCGCAGCGCTTTTAGTTCCTCCCCCTGCTCCTGCAGACGCTTGAAGTAGCGGGCCAGTTGGTAATGGGTCTCCGGAAGGCTATCATCGGCATCCTTAGAGCGAAACAAAATCTCCTGTACTTCATCTATCCGGTTTTTATCGAGCAGGTATCCCCCCAGCTCGGTATAGGCCCCCGGATCGACTTCCTCATCCGGCCGAGCCTGAAAATAGTTCTTGAGTTTCATCACCTCCGGCTGGTTATCGGTCCGGATAAAATAACGCATCATCCGGAACAGCAGGGTATCGCTGACCCCGTATTCCTCCATCAGCACCGCATAGGACATACGGGCTTCCTGGTATTTGCTGGGGTCTTCCCCTCCCCACTCCAGATAGGTGTCTCCCAGCAGCAGCAGTGCCTCGTAATCACGGGGTTCCTCCCGCAGAAACGCGTTCAGCAGGCTTGCCGCCTTCTCATAATTTGAAAGGGTCTCCAGCTCCATCCGGGCATACTCAAGGGTTCCCTGCTTATCAAAGGGAAAATAGCCCAGCAGCTGCTCATATTTCTGTTCGGCCAGGGTCCACTGCTGCTGTTCTTTGTAGCCGTCGGCATAACGGAAGAACTGCTTTTTCATCACCCGCTGTTCTAAGCCGCGCTGGAAATAATTCTGTGCCGAGGGGTATTCCCGCTCCTCCAGCTGTTCATATCCGAGATTGTACAAATGCAGGGCATACAGGGGCTGATAGATAAAGCGGTAGCTCAGAAACACCACCAGAAACAGTAAAACCGCGGTGAGCACTACGGTACGAATGAGCGGTAGAATCCGGTGTCGGAAGGCGTAGGCAAAGCTGCTCTTCTCTTCTTCAAAGGCCGCGCCGGTCTTCTTTTCATACTGCGACGGTATTTTAATCCGCCGGCCGGTAATTCTAGAGGCGATTGCCGCAATCTCTTTGGGCGAGCGCCGC
>JAGYOC010000109.1 GCA_018399795.1 Dehalococcoidales bacterium | reverse complement strand
AGTAATACACGTACCAATTTTCTGAAAATCAAGATGTCCGGGACCGATTATCTGATGTTGATTATCGGGCTGGTGATTGTTGCTGCGGCGAGTTATCTCAAGTTTGACCCGGCCGCGTACAACACCCTGATAACCCTGTTTCCCTGGGGTGACTTTGCCTAAGAGGGCGAAGTCTTTGAGATGATATAAAAGTTTACCTTCTTAAAGGATAAACAAAGTTTACCTTCGTGAAGGATAAACAGAGTTTACCTTCTTTGAAGGATAAACATATAAGTAACACACTTAAGGAGTGAGAGGTATGAAAGACGTTTTTGCCATGTGGAAAAACACCAAAATGGTGGTACTGGTAGCACTATCTGCCGGTTTGTATGCAGCTTTGCTGATTCCCTTCAAAGGCTTTGTATTGATTCCGGGAATCACCGAGATTCGTCCGGCCAGTGCTCTGCCGGTTGTGATGGGCCTGCTATTCGGACCGGCCGGTGCATGGGGCTCGGCAATCGGTAATCTGATAGGTGACTTCTTCGGTTCCCTGGGGATCGGAAGTTTGTTCGGCTTTGTGGGTAACTTCATGTTTGCCTATGTGCCGTATAAATTGTGGACTAACCTCGGGCTGGTTTCTAAAAATGACAAGGAGCCGGATCTGAAGTCAGGTAGAAAAATCGGTGCGTATGTAGTGGTGAGTATCCTCGGTTCAGCCGCCTGTGCACTTCCAATTGCTTTTGGTTTAGAGCTGTTGGGTATGGTGCCCTTTGCTGCCCTCGGGAGCATTATAACCATAAACAACTCGGTTCCCTCGATATTTCTCGGTATTCCGATTATGCTGATTCTCTATCCCCGCATCAAAAAGTGGGATCTATTGTGGACAGATATTATGGACGAAGAAGATATTCCGGTCGCTGGAAAACTTTCTAAAATCGGCGGCAGCATAATGAGCGTTAGCATTATAGTCGGTTTGGTCGGCGGGTTTTTGGCTGCCATCGGTGTTGGCCAGGCCTTACTCTACAGCGGCTTTGGAGCCGGTGGTGATGTAGGTTCTGCGGGAGTACTCGTTATTGCTGGTATCGGGACTGCCGGATTGATTATTTCCTCCTTTATTCAGTCGATGCCCAAATCGGAAACCGAAGGCTAGATTTTTCACTTAAAACAGGGGGCCCCACTGCACTGGATTTTGTGCGGTGTGGCCCTTATCTATCAGGAGACACTCGGATGAAGCAGATTGACAAATATTTGCCCTTTGTACTACAGCATGAGAATATCGCCCGCATCGAAGATGATGCACTTCTAATTGGAGACCGCCGGGTGTATCCCTTCAAGAAAGAGTTTTACCGTTGTGAAGACCTTGAATCGGCGGCGGAGGCCATTGAAATGATGGTAACCCAGGGCGGCGGGCCAGTTCATGTGGCCATGACGGCAATTAAGCTCTTAGCCGCACGGGCCGAAGTGGGTAAGAATGCGAAAGATCCGGCCCTGTTTGAACAGGCCAAGCGGCGCCTGCAGAGTACCCGGCCAACCAATACCACTATGGCCAGAGCGCTGGATGTGCTGGTTGCCAGGGTAACTGCAGGAATCGAGAAGGGGCAGAACATTGAACAGATTGTCGAGGGGTTTATCAATGCCTTCAAAGAGGAGTACCAACAGAAGGCCCTTCGTATGGCGGAGGTCGGCGCTTCGCTAATCGCTGACGGCGACGGAGTGATGACTATGTGTTTTGCCGAAACCTCCTTTATTCTATCCATAGCTCTGGCGATGGAGCAGGGCAAACGAATTAAGGTGTACAGTCCTGAAACCCGCCCCTATTTTCAAGGGGCTCGTCTGACAGCTCCCTGTTTACAGGAAATCGGGGCCGATGTAACCCTGATTACCGACAGTATGGTAGCCTATATGATGTCCCAGGGCAGGGTGCAGAAATATATGACCGCCGTTGACATTATTACCAGTGATGGCTGGGCGGCTAACAAGGTGGGAACCTTTCAGAATGCAATCGCCGCAAATTATCATGGAATACCCTATTTCCCCTTCGCCATCGATCCGGACATGAGCCGGGTCGGTAGAGATTCAATTGTCATCGAAGAGCGTGATCCGGAAGAGGTGAAACGGGTGAAGGGAGAATTGACCACCCGCGAGGATATGCAGGCCTACTACCCGGCCTTCGATATAGTGCCGCCCCACCTGATTGCCGGGGTTATTACTCCCAAGGGACTGGTATCGCCCTATCAGCTGGAGCAGGTTTTCGGAGAGCGGGTATGAGCGTAGCCATAATCGGCGGGACGGGTATTTACAGTGTGGAGGGCATCGCCACTGAAGAGCTGGAGCTCAGCACAGAGTACGGCCCCGTACAACTGTTTCAGGGGCGAGGTGAGTACGGTGACCTCTATTTTATTCCCCGCCACGGGACTGAACACACGGTGCCTCCCCACAAGGTAAACTATCGAGCCAATATCGCTGCTTTGCATCAGTTAGGGGTGCGCAAGGCAGTGGGTATCTACGCCATCGGCTCAATTACCGACAATGTGGCCCCGGGGGAAATTGGTTTGGTAGACCAGTTTATCGATATGACCCACGGCCGGGAGAGTACCTTCTATAACGGCGGTGAGTCAGGTTTGCAGCATACTGAAATGAGCGAACCCTACTGCCAGGCCCTCGGAAAGGGTATTCTTGCAGCGGCCCGGGAGCAGAACGTGGCGCTAAGCGGCTCGGGAACCTATTTGTGCTGCAACGGACCCCGTTTTGAAACGGCAGCGGAGATACGGATGTATAAAATGTGGGGGGCTGATTATGCGGGGATGACCGCCGCCACCGAAACAAGTCTGGCCCGGGAGCGGGGTATTCATTTTGCAGGTTTGGTCTACTCGATAAACTGGGCCGCCGGAATAAAGGCGGATATTGAGTTTATCACCCGCAGTAAGGTAGCTGAAAACAAGGCCAAGCTGTTGAAGCTGGCGGTAGAAGGGCTCTATGCAATAGAGCAGCCCTGTAACTGCGAGTATCAACCGGTATTTTAAACAAAAATTTAACCGGATGCCACGCCTTTCAATACACAAGGAGAGATACAATAAATGAGTAACAACAAAATGAAGTTTGATACACAGTCGATACACGCCGGCGGAGAGCACCAGAATCCGGAGAATGCCCTTAACCCGCCGATTTTTCTTACCTCGACCTTCGCATTTGAAAATACCGATAAGGTTGATGCGGTAATGAACTTTGAAAGCGACGATTACGTATACACCCGGGGGAATAACCCGACCCTGCGGCTGTTCGAGAACCGGATGGCCGAGTTAGAAGGCGGCAGCGGAGCGGTTGCCTTTGCCTCTGGGATGGCGGCGATCAGTTCGGTACTGTTTTCCTACCTCCGGCCGGGGGACAAAGTGCTGGTGCATAAAACCCTGTACGGCTCATCCTACAATGTAGTGACTAAGGTTCTTCCGAAATACAATATCGGCCATACTATCGCCGATTTGGCCAAGACAGAAGAGCTGGACGAATGGGTGGATAAGCAGACCAAAGTAATCTATTTTGAGACCCCCAGCAATCCGAACCTCAGTATCGTGGACATCAAAAAGATCTGTGAATTTGCCCGGCCGCGGGGTATTAAAGTTGTAATAGACAACACCTTTGCCACTCCCTATTTTCAGCGCCCCCTGGAGTTAGGGGTAGATGTGGTGGTGCACAGCGCTACGAAGTACATCGGTGGACATGGAGATGTGGTGGCGGGGGTCGCGGTCTCGAAGGACAGCGATTACCTCATGAGCCTCAAATTCGATTATATGTGCGAGTTTGGTGGAGTGCTGAGCCCTTTCAACGCCTGGCTGCTGCTGCGCGGGATGAAAACGTTGGGACTGCGTATGCGACAGCACGAAGCCAATGCAATTACCGCGGCCGAGTACCTGCAGGGGCAAGCGAAGGTAAGCGAAGTGTTCTACCCGGGGCTCAAAGATTTTCCCGGCCATGAGGTAGCCCGAAAGCAGATGGACGGTTTTGGAGCGATTGTGAGCTTTGAGGTAAAGGGGGGACTGGAGGCTGCCAAGCGGGTAGTCAATAATACCCGCCTTTTCAAACTGGCGGTCAGTTTAGGGGACTGCGAGAGTCTGGTACAGCTGCCGGCGGCTATGACTCACCGCGGCTACGACCAGGAGAGCCTGCGGCAGTTCGGCTTATCCGCGGGGATGATTAGACTGTCGTTGGGTCTTGAGCATATAGAAGATATTCTTGCAGATCTGGATCAAGCCCTGGCACAGGCCTAAGCTTATGCTTGAAAGGGTTATTCAATGAAAAAGGGAGAACAGCTATGAAAACTTTGGTGAAAAACGGAACTATTCTCACTATGGAAACCGCTGCCCCGGAACTGGTTCAGGGGGATATAGGAATCGATGGAGATACCATCGTCTTTGTCGGTGAAGGCCCTGCCGGTTTTTCCGCCGACCGTGAGATTGAGGCAGCCGGATGTATTGTGATGCCGGGTTTGATTAACGCACATACCCATATTGCGATGAGCCTGATGCGCCATTACGCCGATGATCTGCCTTTCTGGACCTGGCTCTTCGACCGTATTCTCCCGGTAGAGGAGAATCTTACCGATGCGCATGTGTACAACGGCTCAATGTTGAGTTTGGTGGAGATGATTCGCAGCGGTGTGACCTGCTTTGCAGATATGTACTCAAATATGGACGCAGTGGCCGAGGCTTGCTTGCAGTCGGGGCTGCGGGCTAATCTTACCCGTGGTCTTATGTTCAACGGACCGGAGGATCTTTTTAAACTTGATGAGGGTCGCCGTTTCCACGGAGACTGGAACGGAAAAGGGGACGGGCGCATCCAGGTTGATGTGGGACCCCATGCAATTTACACCTGTCCTCCCGAATACCTTGATAAGGTAGTACAGCTGTCCGAGGAACTGAACTGCCGTATTCATATCCACCTCTCCGAGAGCCGAAAAGAGGTGGCCGACAGTATTGAAGCCTACGGAAAAACCCCGATTGCCCATGCTGCCGATCACCAGCTTTTCTCGCGTAAGACCTACGCGGCCCACTGCGTGCACGCGACCGACGAAGATATTCAGATATTGAAGGACCATGATGTGGCAGTGATCAACAATCCGGCCAGCAACTTGAAGCTGGGCAACGGTTTTGCTCCGGTGGTGAAGCTGCTGGAGGCCGGGGTGACCGTCGGATTGGGTACCGACGGCTCGGCCAGCAATAATAACCTGAATATGTTTGAAGAGATCAATCTGGCGGCACTGATCAATAAGGGCAGCACCGAGGACCCCACGGTAGTTTCGGCCTATACCGCACTGCAGATGGCTACCATAAACGGAGCCCGGGCATTGGGTATCGATGAAATAACCGGCAGCCTGCGGGCCGGGAAAAAGGCCGACCTTATCCTGATCGATACCGAAGCACCCCACTTTTATCCGCGCCACAGCGTAACCGCCGGTCTGGTGTATGCGGCCCAGAGTTCGGATGTAAAAACGGTCATCTGTAACGGTGAGCCGGTTATGCAGGACCGCATTATCCCGCATTTGGACGAGGCGGAGGTGTACCGCAAGGCTCAGGAGAGCGCCGCCGCTATTACCGGAAATGCTCATTTTATGCCGTGAATAAAGGAGAGAAACCGTGAATGACAAACAAAACATACAGGCGGCGGCTGATTACATCCGCAGCAAAGTAAAGGAGATACCGGAAACTGCCCTCATTCTGGGTTCCGGACTAGGGGTCTTGGCCGAGGAGGTGCAGGAGCCGGTGCATATTCCGTATAAGGATATTCCCCATTTTCCCGTTTCCACCGCTCCAGGGCATGCCGGGGTGTTTACCGCCGGAAGCCTGCAGAGCCAGGAAGTGATAGTGATGGGAGGACGCTTCCACTACTACGAAGGCTATGATATGGCCACGATTGCATTTCCGATTAGGGTTATGAAAAGTCTTGGGGTAAAGACCCTGATTCTGACAAATGCCGCCGGTGGAATAAATGAGCAGTATCAGCCGGGGGACCTGATGATAATTACCGATCACCTTAATATGACCGGACAAAATCCGTTGCGCGGACCGAACGACGAACAGCTGGGGCCCCGCTTCCCGGATATGAGCACTCTGTACAACCGCGAGCTCCGGCGGATGCTGCAGGAAGTGGCCGAGGAACATAATATTAATTACCAGAATGGTGTCTACGCCTGGATGACTGGCCCGTCCTTTGAAACCCCCGCAGAAATTCGGATGCTGCGTACACTAGGGGCCGATGCTATCGGGATGTCCACCGTTCCGGAAGCGATCACGGCACATCACTGCGGCATCAAAGTAGCTGGAGTCTCCTGCATAAGCAATATGGCCGCGGGTGTATTGAACCAACCGATTACCGAGGAAGAGGTGTTTGAGGTCGCAAAGCTGGTTCGGGAGCGTTTCTCTGCTTTGATTCGCCGGACCCTGGAAAAGATGGCGAA
>JAGYOC010000108.1 GCA_018399795.1 Dehalococcoidales bacterium | reverse complement strand
ATGGAAAAGAAGAGAGTCGTCATCACCGGAATGGGAACCGTAAACCCGCTGGGAAAAACGGTTTCGGAGACTTGGGATACACTTATGCGCAAGGAATCGGGCATCACCAATATAACCCGCTTCGATGCATCCCACCTGGCCACACAGATCGCCGGCGAGGTGAAGGACTTTGACTATACTATCTACTTCAATGAGGATATGCGCAAAAAGGCCAAACGGATGGACACCTTCTGTCATTATGCCGCGGCGGCAATGCAGGAGGCCTCCGGACAGGCCCGCCTTTCCGAGCTCAAGGACAAGCGCCGGATCGGCATATCCGTCGGCTCCGGCATCGGCGGACTGAATGTTCAACACAATAACTCCGTTGCGCTGGCCCAAAAAGGCCCCCGCAGGGTAAGCCCCTTCTACATACCAATGTCGATCGGAAATATGGCAAGTGGCGTAATCAGTATTATGTACGGACTGACCGGGCCCAACCTAAGCCTGCAGACCGCCTGTGCCACTGCCAACCACTCCATCGCCAGCAGCATGATGATTATTCAGAACGGTATGGCCGACATGATGGTAACCGGCGGGGCGGAGGGAAGCCTCAACGAGCTGGCCATTGCCGCCTTCGGCAACATGCGTGCTATTTCAATCCGCAACGACAGCCCGGCTACTGCCAGCCGTCCCTACGATGCCGACCGCGACGGCTTTGTGCTGAGCGAGGGCGCGGGAATCCTCATTCTGGAAGAGTACGAACATGCCAAGGCCCGCGGGGCGGAAATTCTCTGCGAGGTGCTCAGCTGCGGAATGAGCGGCGACGCCTACGACTTCGTGGCCCCCGACCCGGAGGGCAAAGGCGCTCTGTACTCGATGCAGATGGCCCTGTCCCAGGCGGGCATCGATGCCTCCGAGCTCGACTACGTCAACACCCACGGCACCAGTACCCCCGTCGGCGACATGGCCGAACTGCAGGGAGTCCACCAACTGGTACAGGACAGTGAGTGTTATGTCGGCTCCACCAAATCGTACCACGGCCATCTGCTGGGAGCCACCGCCGGCCTCGAAGCCATCATAACCGCCCAGACTATGCTGCATCAGACCGTTCCGGCCAACATCAACATCTTCACCCCCGACCAGGATCTGCCGCCGCTGAACCTGCCAACCGAGCACGTGCACACACAGGTACGCATGGCCCTCTCGAACTCGTTCGGATTCGGAGGACACAACTCGAGTCTGGTGTTACGGATGGTGTGATGCTGGGCTGGGGTTCCGAGCGGCCGAAGACTTAACATTCGTTCAGTAGAAGTTACGCTTTCTCCAAAGCCCCTACAAACTCCTTCCCGAAATTCCTAGCCGTATCCAGAATCTCCTCATCCGGCTCCCAGAGGGTCTTCAATCCGTCATTTACCAATTTAAAACCCGAATCTTCAAGAGCCTTGTTGAGAATTGAAACCGACTCTCCGCTCCAGCCGTACGGACCAAAAGCGGCGGCTTGTTTCCCGCGAAATTTTAATCCCTTCGCCTCTTCGATGATGGCGGCTGTGGAGGTCAGAATGCCTTTGTTGATAGTCGGTGAACCCAACAGAATAGCCTTGGAGGCGAATATTTCCGTCATAATATCGTTTTTATCACGCTTGGCACTGTTAAACAGGCGCACATCGACCTGCGGGTCTGCGCTGTGAATACCTTCGGCAATGGCCTCAGCCAAACGACGGGTACCGCCCCACATGGTATCGTAGATTAGAGAAATGCGGTTTTCCTGGTACTGATCGGCCCACTCGAGATACTTTTCAACTATCTGGGTTGGGTTTTCCCTCCAGATTACCCCATGACTGGTGGCGATCATATCCACCGGCACCTCGAGGGATAGTACTTCTTTTATTTTTTTTGTTACCAGGGGACTGAAGGGCGTGAGGATATTGGCGTAGTATTTAATTGCTTCCTGGAAAAGTTCTTCCTGGTCGACCTGATCGTTGAACAGATATTCCGAGGCATAATGCTGCCCAAAAGCATCGTTACTGAACAGAATGTTGTCGCCGGTCAGATAGGTAAACATACTATCGGGCCAGTGCAGCATGGGAGCCTCAATAAATACGAGCTGTTTTCCGTTACCGATATCGAGGGTATCCCCGGTTTTGACCGTCTTGAAATTCCAGTCCTGGTGGTAATGGCCGCGCAGCGATTTGACTCCGTTAGCGGTACAGTAGATTGGTACATCCGGAATTCGCTGCATCAGCTCCGGCAGCGCCCCGCTGTGATCTACCTCAGCGTGGTTGGCAATGATATAGTCGATACTTGCCAAATCGATCTCCTGCTCTAGGTTCGCTACAAAATCCTTGGCAAAGGGAGCCCACACAGTGTCGATTAACACCGTCTTCTCCTCTTCGATCAGAAATGAGTTGTAGGAACTGCCCTTATGAGTCGAGTATTCATCTCCATGGAAGCTGGTCAGCTCCCAATCTTTTTTTCCTACCCAATA
>JAGYOC010000107.1 GCA_018399795.1 Dehalococcoidales bacterium | reverse complement strand
CGCCCATCTGCTCGACCAAGCTCTTGGATATGGATAAACCGAGTCCGGTGCCTCCGTACCTGCGGGTTGTTGAATGATCCGCCTGGGTAAAGGAGTCAAATATCTTTCTTTTTTGCTCCTCGCTCATACCAATTCCGCTATCCCGTACCGTAAACAGCACCGTGGCCGGATCGTCCGCCGATACAGGCCGGGCCCGCAGTTCTACCTCGCCCTCTTCGGTAAATTTAACCGCATTGGTAAGTAAGTTGGTTAGTATCTGATTCAGTCGAACCGAATCTGCGGACACTAGATGGGGAAGTTCCGGGTCAAGGTCCAGGATAAGCTCGAGGCCCTTTTCATGGGCTATAAAAGTGACAATATCCATTGCTTTTTCCAGATGGTCCCGCAGATTCAGGGTCGTTAACTCCAGCTCCAACCGCCCGGCCTCTATCTTTGAGAAATCCAGAATATCGTTAATAAGCACCAGCAGCGTGTCGGCGGAGGAGTGAACATTCTCCAAATACTGCCGTTGAATCGGTGTAAGATTGCTAGTCAGCAGTAATTCGGAAAAACCAATCACCGCATTCATGGGGGTACGAATTTCGTGGCTCATATTGGCCAGAAAATCGCTCTTTGCCTGGCTGGCCATTTCCGCTTGAGCAGCCATCTCCTTGGCAATAACCGTTTGCTCTTCCAGGTGCCAGTTGGCTTCGGATAAAGCTTCGGCGGCCTGCTTTTGTTCGGTAATATCACGTATCACTTCGATCACACCGGTTACCTCACCGCTCTCTTTATCAAACATCGGGTATCCGTATGTCTCGACCCATTCAATTCCCTCGGCAGGGCCCCAATGCACAATACTGCTCTCCGGCTGTTTACTCTCCATAGCACGTACCACCGGGCAAGCCTCACACATACTGGTTTGGTTTCGAAACACCTGGTAACACTTCCTCCCAATCAGGGATTCCGCCGGTCCGTACCACTCTTCCATTCTCCGGTTCACATGGCGGATAGTCAAATCGGTCTCGATTACGCTAATCCCGTCGCGAATACTCTCGAGCACCGTCTCTAAGAAGTCACTGGTTTTACGAAAATCCTCCTGAAGCTGCTTGGTGGCGGTAATATCTATATTGGTCCCAATCCAACGGGCGGGTTGCCCCTGCTCGTCCTTAGCAATAGTCCCGCGTGTAAGAATCCAGCGCCACTCACCCTTTTTATGCCACAGGCGGTGCTCAACTTGGTAATATTTTCTGCGTCCCTGCAGGTAGTCGTCTATCGACTGTTCTATTTTGGGAACATCCTCCGGGTGCCAGAGCTTCTTCCACCCCTCGAAGGTATTCTCAATCTCATCCTCCCCGTACCCCAGCATATGCTTCCAGAGCGGAGAGAAGTAAACAGTCCCCTTCTGCATATCCCAGTCCCAAAGCCCCGCTCCAGTGCCCTGCATCGCCAATGAAAGCCGCTCTTCATTTATCTTCAGGGCTCTTTCCGTCTCTCTCCGGTCGGTGATATCCCGGGCAGCGGCATAAATCAATTTGCCCGCGGGCTGGGAACGCCACTCAATATAGCGGTACGTCCCGTCCTTACACTTATAACGGTTTATAAAGTTCAACACCTCCCGCTGTTCCGAAAGACTGGACATAGCCTCGCGGGTAGCCTCCATATCTTCAGGGTGCACAAAGTCCAGAAACCTACGCTGCTCCAATTCTTCAGCCGTATAGCCGAGAATACGTTCCCATGCCCTATTTACCTTTAAAAAGTTCCCCTCAATATCCGCAATACACAACAGATCCAGATTCACCGAGAAAAAGCGTTCCAGCTCCTCCTCTTTTTGCCGGTGAGCGCTAATATCGGAGAAAATAGTTACAAAGTATCCTTTTTGCGGGGAATAGACATCTACTTTATAGTATTTCTCCAGGGGA
>JAGYOC010000106.1 GCA_018399795.1 Dehalococcoidales bacterium | reverse complement strand
TTCGGCACCGTCTGGAGGCGCACCGCACCCGTCGCGATGGATCAGCCGTTCGCGTACATCATCCTCCTACGCCAAGGCTTCGGAGGACAAGTAGACCGGTTCGGTATCGTAGTCCGGGAATGGGTCATCGTAGCAAGGCTCGATGACCCATTCGGCGGGTGGTGGCGGCGCCCTTGCCGGCAAGACCCGCACGCCCTGCTCCCAGAGGCCCAGGTGGCGCAGGATGCGCTCGATCACGTCGCGCTCGTTGATGAGAGAAACGATGCGCATTTCTTTCTGGCACTTCGGACACAAGAGCGGGTCGGCTTCCCAGACCTTCTTGATGAGTTCGCGCCACTTGGCCGAGGGGATACGGCGAGGTTTGTGTTCGGAGACATCGATGATCTGAACGGCCTTATTTCTAAGGCTTATGAACAACTCTGTCCAATTTGCAGATTATCTTGGACAGCAGTACCAAAGCCTCACGAAAGAATAGTGTTTCGCGCTTGCCCTCTCCCGAAACATTCGTTATCATTCTCAAAAAGTCGGCTTGAAATGGACATAATGAGAATTCTTGATGGGTGCCGGATGTCGCTGGTGTTTTATACCAGCCCCGAGTAGTGATGTCAGAGGGCTATAATCAGTCATTGGTTTTATAAGGAAAACATCTCCTATGGAAAAAGCTTTTAAATCCCCGCCGGACTCCAGCCGGGCCTATACATGGTACCACAGGATTAATGGACAGGTGAGTGATGAGGGAACCACCAAAGATCTGGAGGCCATGAAAGCTGTCGGTCTCGGGGGATTTCAAGTCTTTGATGTGGGGCTTGCTTATCCTCAGGGGCAGATTACGTACAACTCTCCCGCTTGGCACGAGAGCATCGCTCATATCCGCAAAGAGGCTGAACGTATTGGTCTTGATATGGGGATGATGAACGGTTCCGGCTGGTCCTCTTCCGGCGGCCCCTGGATAACTCCTGAACATTCCATGAAGACCATTATCTGGCGTGAGGCAAGGCTGACTGATGCGGACACACGTCCATTCACGATAGAGAGGCCGGAACGCAATGAAAAGCAGCAGGAGGTTGATTTCTACCGTGACGTCTGCGTGATTGCCTTTCCAACACCGGTGGCAGAACAGGCTGACGAAAAGCCTTACAGGCTGGATAACTGGGAAGCCAAGGCGCTGGTACAGTACAAGAATACAGATCATCTTTATCTACCCGACGGCCGTGATTCGCCGGAATCCGCCACGATCACGCATACAGGAGTCATCGATATTTCTGAATATCTCAACGGAGAGGCAATGCTCGACTGGCAGAAGCCTGCAGGCAACTGGACCGTTATCCGGTTTGGGTATACAAGCACAGCAAGATATAACACGCCGGCTATTGAAGGCGGCATAGGCCTGGAGTGCGACAAGCTCTCCCGTGAAGCTGTTGACCTCCACTGGGAATCCCTTCTTGAGCCTGTAATCAGGAAAGCAGCAGGAAGCAAGGCATTTACCAATATCCTGATCGATAGCTTTGAGGTAGGTCTTCAGAACTGGACTGCCGGTTTTGAAACGTTTTTTAAGAAATACAACGGCTATGAAATCATCCAATTCCTTCCCTGCCTGACAGGTCGCATCGTTGACAGTACTGAGGTCTCGGAACGGTTTCTCTGGGATTTCCGCACCTCTGTGGTGGAACTTTTTCATAAGAACTATTTCTCCTACTTCAAAGAGCGCTGCAATGCGCATGGGCT
>JAGYOC010000105.1 GCA_018399795.1 Dehalococcoidales bacterium | reverse complement strand
GTAAACCCATATTACAACAAACCTACTCAGCAGGGCCTCTATCTCCATTTTAAGGCCATTGCAGATGCAGTTGATCTACCCGTGTTGGTATATAATATCAAAGGACGAACCGGCATAAATGTTGAGACTCCCACACTGGTCAAGCTTATGAATGACTGCGAAAACATACATGGTGTAAAGGAAGCCTCCGGCAGTCTTGACCAAATGAAGGAGGTCATTCAAAATCGTTCTGACGGCTTTAGTGTACTCTCGGGCGACGACAATATGACTTTGAGTCTATTAAGGGCTGGCGGTGATGGAGTAGTTTCAGTGGCTTCTAACCTTATCCCCCGTCAGATGGTTGATTTTGTGCATGCCGCGTTGGATGGGAACTTTGACCAGGCACAGAAAGAAGAGGACCGCTTGATGGAGTTCTTCAAGGCACTCTTTTTAGAAACGAACCCGATTCCCATTAAAACTGCCATGGCTATGCGCGGATGGTGTGAAGAAAGTTTCCGACTTCCTATGTGCGGATTCTCCGACAAGTCCCACTATAAGACTTTAGAAGGAATTCTGGATAGAATTGGAGCACCCAAGGCGCAATAAGCTTGGAGCCTGACTCTCAAAAAACTGGCTCTCATTAGACGCCTGGGCATCATGCCCATGCAATAGAGCTACACTCTACCTGCTGGGCTGCAGACATGTAGACACAAAAGTTACCAGCAAGCGCAGAAAGCAATCGCTTGCTGGTTTTACTAATGTGGGCATCTGCCCTTCTCAGTACACGGCCCACAACTCATAAAGGAGCAGAATGAATGGCGAGAATTAACAGCAATTACCGCAAATTAGCAGCGGGCTATCTTTTTCCCGAGATCGCACGCAGAACCGAAGCATACGTAAAGGAACATCCTACAACCAAGATCCGAAAGCTGGGAATCGGAAACACCACCGAGCCCCTCACGGCAACGGTCCTTGAAGGGCTGCACCGGGGGGTAGATAAACTGGCAAAGCGCGAGACCTACAGTGGTTATGGGGATGAGCAGGGGGACAGCCGCCTTCGAGAAAAACTGGCGGAATACTATCAGAAGCGTAACGTACATCTGGACCCAAAGGAATTTTTTATCAGTGACGGCGCCAAACCCGACTCAGGCAATATTCAGTCAATTTTTTCACTTGATAATGTAGTGGCGGTGCAGGATCCGGCCTACCCCGTATATGTCGATTCGAATGTCATCAGCGGCCGCACCGGCGAGCATGTCCCTGAAGAGGGGCGTTACAAAGGCCTGCTGTACATGCCCTGTAACGAAGCGAACGGCTTTATTCCCTCTCCACCGAAAGAGAAGGCGGATATCATATACCTCTGCAGCCCGAACAACCCGACCGGCGCGGTTGCCACCCATGCTCAACTTAAGAGCTTTGTCGACTATGCACGAAAGCAAAAAGCGGTGATTATCTACGATGCCTCATACTCAGAATATATTGAGGATGATGCTCTTCCAAAGACAATTTATGAAGTTGAAGGGGCCGAAGAGTGTGCTATCGAGATTAACAGCCTTTCCAAGTTCGCCGGCTTTACCGGAGTACGGCTTGGCTGGTCGGTGGTGCCTTCCGCTCTTACCGTCGAAGACAGTCGCCCGGATGAGGTCCGCAGCATGTGGAACCGTCGTCAAAGCACCTTCTTTAACGGCGCCTCAAATATTGTGCAGGAAGGTGCCTTATCAGTGTTCACCGAACAGGGCCTGAAACAGAGTAGCGAACTGGTAGAATACTATATGGAAAACGCCCGTATTATCCGGAGGGGTATGCAGTCTCTCGGCCTGACCGCCTTCGGCGGAGATAACGCCCCGTACATCTGGTTGAAAGCCCCCAATAACATGGGCTCATGGCAGTTTTTTGATAAGCTGCTGCAGGAGACAGGGGTTATCGGTACTCCCGGCGTTGGATTTGGCCCGGGGGGCGAAGGCTACTTTCGGCTGAGCGCATTCGGTCACCGCGAGGATATTGAAGCAGCGGTTACCACTATTACAGATAACCTTACGTTATAACTACATAAATCTTGAAGGAGAGAAAAATCCATGAGTGATAAGACATTTCCCTTTTCCCGAGAAAAATTAGAGGAGATTGCGGCTGAAATACCGACTCCCTTTCACCTATACGATGAAAAGGCCATACGAGAAACAGCCCGTTACATGAACAAGGCCTTTGACTGGGTTCCTGGAGGCTTTAAGAACTATTTTGCGGTAAAAGCCTGCCCTAATCCGTCCATCATGCAGCTATTGAAGGAGGAGGGCTTCGGCTCCGACTGCAGCTCTCTTCCGGAGCTGGAGATGGCAGATAAAGTCGGTATCTGCGGAGAGGATATCATGTTCAGCTCTAATGATACTCCCGCTGAAGAGTATCAGCGTGCGAAGGAGCTATGTGCGATTATTAATCTTGATGATATCACCCATATTGATTATCTGGAACAGCATGCCGGCATTCCCGATACTATCTGTTTTCGTTACAATCCCGGAGACAGGCGTACTGGTAATGCAATTATCGGGGAACCAACCGAGGCAAAATACGGCCTTACCCATGAGCAGATTTTTGAGGCCTATCGCATTATGAAAGAGAAGGGAGTTAAGAAGTTTGCCCTTCACACCATGGTAGCTTCCAACGAGCTGAATCCCGACTACTTTATTGAAACTGCCCGTATGCTTTTTCAACTGGCGGTGGATTTACAGAAAGAGGTCGGAGTACGGATTGAGATGATCAACCTCGGTGGAGGGGTCGGTATTCCCTATAAACCCGAAGAAGAACCGGTAGATCTTGAATACGTGTCCCGGGGAGTACAGAAACTGTATGAAGAGATTCTCAAGCCCGCCGGCCTGGATCCCATGCGGATTGTCATGGAGTGCGGTCGTGTTATAACCGGGCCGAATGGTTACCTGATAAGTAGAGTCCGCCACCTGAGCAAGAAGTACAAGAATTACGCCGGCTTGGATGCCTCCATGGCTAATTTGATGCGCCCGGCGGTCTACGGGGCCTACCATCATATTTCGGTTCCCGGCAAGGAGGATCAGCCTCATGATCATGTGTACGACGTGACGGGATCACTCTGCGAGAACAACGATAAGTTTGCCGTCGACCGCTCCCTGCCGAAGCTGGAAGAGGGAGATTTAGTAGCTTTGCATGAGGCAGGCGCCCACGGGTATGCAATGGGTTTTAACTACAACGGTAAACTGCGCTCAGCGGAGGTGCTGCTTCATGATGATGGAAGCTTTCGAATGATTAGGAGGGCAGAGA
>JAGYOC010000104.1 GCA_018399795.1 Dehalococcoidales bacterium | reverse complement strand
CCGGAGGCGAAGGAATACCTCCGCAGCAGGGGAATACCGGTAAGAAAATAGAAAATATTTAAAAAAAGGAGGATATGAATATGAATCTCAGTAGACCAAACTCGAATGATGCCACCAGAACGGCAAACCGCTCGAAGAGTGTGGTGCCGATGAGTGGCCTGTGCAGCAGATGCACCGATGACTGTACCGGAAACTGTGAGGTATTCAAATCATCATTCCGCGGACGTGAGGTAATATACCCCGGCCCGTTCAGTAACGTTACTGCCGGGGGAGATAAGGATTATCCGGTAGATTATTCTCATCTTAATATTCAGGGATATGCACTGGGTGCCAGAGGATTGAATCTGGGGGTAAACGGTAATTCGGATACGGCGATATTTCCTTCCGTAAATACCGAGACGGAATACGGCTGGGATATAAAGGTCAAGATGAAGGTCCCGGTATTTACCGGGGCTCTGGGTTCTACAGAAATTGCCCGTAAGTACTGGGAACATTTTGCTGTTGGTGCTGCTTTGAGCGGTATAACTTTGGTTTGTGGCGAAAATGTCTGCGGTATCGACCCGAGCCTTGAGGTGGATAACAGAGGTCAGGTTACCAAATCGCCGGATATGGACCGCCGGATAGAAGTATATCGCCGTTATCACCAGGGCTATGGCGAAATACTGGTCCAGATGAACGTCGAGGATACCAGGCTGGGTGTAGCCGAATACGTTAGAAAAAAACATGGTCTGGAAACTATCGAGCTCAAGTGGGGCCAGGGCGCCAAGTGTATTGGCGGTGAAATAAAGGTAGATAGTCTGGAGAGGGCGCTTGAGCTTCAGAAACGCGGTTATCTGGTTACCCCTGACCCATCAAGCCCGGTTACCCAGGCGGCCTACAGGGATGGGTCTGTCAAGGATTTTGAACGCCACAGCCGGCTTGGATTCATCGATGAGGAAGCCTTCTATGCCGAGGTCGACCGTTTGAAAAACCTGGGGTTTAGAAGAATTACTTTAAAGACCGGAGCCTATAGCCTGCGTGAACTGGCGATGGCTATCAAGTGGAGCTCCAGGGCGGGAATAGACTTGCTCACCATAGATGGTGCCCCCGGTGGTACCGGTATGAGCCCCTGGCGCATGATGGAAGAGTGGGGTATTCCCAGTCTGTATTTACATTCTGCCGCCTACGAATTCTGTCAGAAACTGGCTGATGGTGGCGAGCGTCCGCCCGATATTGCCTTTGCTGGTGGGTTCAGCAGCGAGGACGGGATTTTCAAGGCACTCGCCCTCGGCGCACCCTTTACCAGGGCGGTTTGTATGGGAAGGGCTTTGATGATTCCCGGCATGGTTGGCAGGAATATCGGCGAATGGATGGAAAAGGGCAGGTTACCGAAGACGGTCAGCCAGTTCGGCTCGAGTGTGGAGGAGATATTTGTCAACTATGAAGATGTCAAAAATATAGTCGGCTGCGAGGAAATGAAAAATATCCCCCTGGGGGCATTGGGAATATACAGCTACAGCGAAAAGCTGAAGGTGGGCTTACAGCAATTGATGGCGGGTGCCAGGTGCTTCAACATCCCGGCAATCAGCCGCCGCGAACTGATGTCCCTTACCGAAGAGTGTGCCCGGGTTACCGGGATACCCTATTTAATGGATGCGTATCGTGAGGAAGCGATGGAGATACTCGAAAGTTAACCTGTGGGTTGATTGGATCTGTCGTTGGAGAAAGATACCGCCTCTATATAGAGGCGGTATCTTTCTTATTGGATGAGTATAGCTACGGTCATGCTTGAATATCGGAATAGCCTTATACATGTAATTCTATATACAAAAGCGGGTGGGAAACCGACAAACAACCTTTGATAAAAATTATAGGCCTATGGTATGCTAGGGAAACGGTTACCTATTTCCATTTATTGTTTGTAGCTATGATAGGATATAACGACCTCGATGTCGAGCGCAAAATAGTCTCCGTACTCAAAATTATCAGCGAATCTACTCAACCCGTGGGGGCCAGGTTGATTGCCCGTCAGCTGAAGGAACGTGGCGTGGAGCTGGGGGAGCGGGCGGTGCGATATCACCTTAAAATGATGGACGAAAAGGGGCTCACCCGGCTTGTCGGAAGGGATGGCAGGTTGATTACGGAAGCGGGAAGAGAGGAACTGGAGAGCGCTCTGGTCAGGGACAAAGTCGGGCTATCCATATCAAGGATAGAAATGCTATCCTTCCGTACCGATTTCGATCTGGACAGGAAATCAGGTCTTGTCCCGGTGAACATTTCCTTTTTCGACGAGGGCAGCTTTGGAAGGGCGATAAAATCGATGGGGCCTGCCTTTCGGGCTGGCCTTTGTGTCAGTGACCTTGTCGCCGTGGCTCGACCGGGAGAAACCCTCGGTGAATATGTGGTGCCGGACGGAAAAATTGGGCTGGCCACGGTATGCAGCCTGGTCATAAACGGGGCTTTACTCAAGGCGGGTATCCCCATAGACTCGAAATTCGGTGGCATTCTCCAGATTCGCGACCGCGAGCCGGTGAGATTTGTTGAGCTGATTCACTACGCGGGTTCTTCACTCGACCCCTCCGAGGTTTTTATCAGTGCCAGGATGACTTCTGTGGGACAGGCGGCCAGGGAGGGCAGCGGCAGGATACTGGCCAACTTCCGGGAGATACCGGCACTCTGCCGGGAGATTTCCGATGGTGTTATTGCCAGACTCAAAGAAGCCAGAATGACCGGCGCTATGGTCATTGGGGAGACCAGCGAGCCTGTATGCGAGGTGCCCATAGAACTCAACCGTATCGGCATGATATTGCTCGGTGGTCTGAACCCGGTTGCGGCCGCGGCCGAGGATGGTATCCTGGTAGAGAGCCATGCCATGAGCACCGTAATGGACTACGGAGGGTTGATTAAATTCGAGGAGCTAAGATGAAAGAGATAAAGGTAATACCGTGTTTGGATATCAGGG
>JAGYOC010000103.1 GCA_018399795.1 Dehalococcoidales bacterium | reverse complement strand
ACCCTCTCGTAATAACGCAACGTGTGAGGTCTAACACCTATCATTTTAGCGGCAATACTTATCGCATAGCGCGGTTCAGTCTCCTCCGTGTTCATGATCACTCACCTCTCAGCTTGGTCTCATCTTACGCAACTGCTCGAACAGCTCCTTCTCTTTGGCCGACAGGTTGGTCGGCAGTACCACGCTGACCCTGGCCATCAAATCCCCATACGATGACCCACCCAGCCGGGGCATTCCCTGACCGGAGAGGCGAAAAACGCGCCCGTTCTGCGTCTCAGGCGGTATCTTGAGCTCCAGCTTACCCTTAAGGGTGGGAACCTGAATCATACCGCCGAGTACCGCCACAGTCAGCGGAACACTTACCACAACATGAAGGTTATCCCCTCTTCTCTCGAACTGTGAGTGTGTTTTGACCGATATTATCAGATAGAGGTCACCGCTGGCCGCACCACCGGACCCATGGCCACCCTTGCCGGCAACACGTACCCTTGACCCATCCCTTACACCGGGCGGAATTTTGACCTCAATTCGCTTGATTCCGTTTACTACTCCCGTGCCACGGCAAGCCGAACAGGGCAAGCCCCGTATCACCCCGGTGCCCTGACAACTGGAGCACGGTTGACCGGAATCGATACCCAGAATACGGGTTGAACCGTGATAGGCCTCTTCCAGGGTTACTTCTACCGGGTGCTCAATATCCTGTCCCTTCCTGGGACGGACCTGCTGGCGATAGGACTTCCTACTTGTCCTGCCAAACAGCTCGTCAAAGATACTACCCAGATCACCCCCGTCGAAATGGACTCCGGCACCGCCCTGGTAAAAGTCTTGCGGCGGTTGCTGGTAGCCCGCCTGTTCGAACTGGTCGGCATACTGCCACTGGTCACCGTAGCGGTCATACTTTTTCCTTTTCTCCTTGTCTGAGAGAACCTCGTAAGCCTCGTTTATATCCTTGAATTTGGCCTCCGCAGCTTTATCACCCGGGTTGAGATCGGGGTGATACTTGCGCGCCAGCTTGCGGTAAGCCTGCTTTATCTCCTTTTCAGGAGCATCACGCTTTACGCCCAGAATTTTGTAGTAATCCTTACCTGCCATAACAAAACTATTGTATCCAATATTAACTTTTATGTCAATATTTCATCAATTAGCTTAATAATCTTGTATTAATATGTGCCTTCTGACGGTTCTGAATATCTTCAAAAGAACCGTTCTTACCAGGTAACGATATAATTTACCATAAATCGATAATCACCCTCTTGCAAAACAGATTCATTTATTGTAGAATTTCTCTGGTGGTTATAGCCAGGTTATCTTGCAATTTGCTTAGTCAACACGGTTATTCTCGGTATTTACTCAAGCTCTAGGTGACCTTGGAACTAGCCAACTATTAAGAGAGGAGAAAGGGTCCACTTATGAGCTTTGAGGAAAAGGTAATCCAGTGTTCCGACTGTGGTAACACGTTCACCTTCAGCGCAGAGGAACAGGAATTCTTCGCCTCCAAAGGCTATACCAACGAACCCAAACGCTGCCCTTCCTGCCGCCAGGCAAGGAGATCTCAGCGCTATGGGGATGGTGATTACAACTACCGGCCGCGCCGGCAGATGTTTTCCGTGGTATGTGCCGAGTGTGGCAAGGAGACCGAAGTACCGTTCGAGCCACGCGAGGGCAGACCGGTCTACTGTAGCGAGTGCTACAGTAAAATTAAACAGAGGGGATAAATAG
>JAGYOC010000102.1 GCA_018399795.1 Dehalococcoidales bacterium | reverse complement strand
GCTATATAGTTCATCATGAGGGTCACCAGAGTCTCATCTACATTCAGCCGGGTTTTCAGCAGCGCCGGTATGCCGGCCCACATAGCCCCGGCTAACATCCCGACCAGCATAACCATAGGAAGCAGTGACCAGGCCGGCAGAAAGGGAGACCAGAACAGAGCCACCCAGGCTGCAGCCACACCGCCAAAGACAAGCTGCCCCTCCGCACCGATGTTCCAGAACCGCAGTTTGAATGCGATAGTAACACCTAATCCGGTGAGCATGAGAGGTGTTGCCTTTACCAGGGTTTCAGTAAAATTGCTCCAGCTTCCGAAGGCGCCTATGAACATTGCCATGTATGTTCTGAAGGGGTTTGCCTTGAACGCCAACAGTAAAAACCCCGTCAATATCAGGGATACTATAAAAGAGAGTATCGGCACCAGAACTATAGCCCGACGCGATACAGATTTTCGTTTTTCAAACACCAGTTGCATGATCACTCCCGTAATACTCTTTTTCAGCTTTCTTCTTGCTTACCCCGGACATCATCAATCCGAGCATTTCTACATCCGCATTAGTGGAATTAAGCTCGCCCATAGACTGCCCCTCGAACATTACTACAATTTTGTCAGCCACCGATAAGAGTTCATCAAGATCTTCCGATACCAGCAGCACTCCGCTGCCCTTGTCACGTTGGCGTACCATCTCGTTCCGCACCGCTTCGGTTGCCCCCACATCCAAACCACGGGAGGGATAAGCAGCTACCAGCACTCCGCCGCAGGAATCAATTTCACGGGCCAGAATGGTTTTTTGAATATTCCCGCCGGATAAAAACTTTACATGGGTATCCGGTGTGGGAGTCGCAATCTTGAAGGTATCGATCATCCGTCTGGCAAAATCGAGGATCCGGCGCGGATCGAGCAGGCCACCATGGGTAATTGGTTCGCGGCGGTAGCCCTTCATTACCAGATTGTTCGCTACACTCATATCCCCGACAACTCCCATCGCGATTCTATCCGAGGGTATGTGGCTTACTCCCGAGCGGATAATAGCCAAGGGAGAACGGTTGGTCATATCTTTTCCATTTATTTTAATGCTACCATCCAAGACAGGATGAAGCCCGGTGATCACTTCGGTCAGCTCCCGCTGTCCGTTCCCGGCTACCCCCGCAATACCTACAATTTCACCCTGCCGTACCTGCAGTGAAAAACCCTTCAGTGCCGGCATGCCCTTCTCGTCGTTGGCTTCTACATTTTCTATCTCTAAAATGACGTCCTTCGGCTCTGCCGGTGTCTTGTCGATTCTAAACAACACCTCACGGCCAACCATAAGACGGGCAAGCTCCTGGGGGTTTGTTTCGGCGGTTCGTTTTACGGTAACCAGCTTTCCGTGCTGCAGAACCCTCACCCAATCGGAAAAGGCAATTACCTCTTCCATTTTATGGGTAATAAACACGGCCGCCTTTCCCTCGCTTGTCATTTGTCGGAGTATATTATTTAGCTCCTCCGACTCTTGAGGTGTAAGTACGGCAGTGGGCTCATCGAGAATAAGAATCTCTGCGCCCCGGTAGATTTGCTTCAGAATTTCAACCCGCTGCTGCTCGCCTACTCCAAGCTGCCAGATGTAGGCGTTGGGATCCACCTTCAGGTTGTAGTGTGAGGAAATCTCCCGAATACGTTCACTTATTTTTCCCATATCCGGAATCACTGAAACCTCTTTTAATCCGAGGATGATATTTTCCGCCACCGTCATGGTATCAACCACCATAAAATTCTGGTGTACCATGCCGACTCCCAGGTTCATGGCGTCGCGGGGTGAATCAATCTGTACTTTCTCTCCCCGGATAAAAATGGCTCCTTCATCCGGACGGTACAAACCGGCCAACACATTCATAAGCGAGGTTTTACCGGCTCCGTTTTCTCCGAGTAGTGCCAATACTTCGCCGGGAAAGAGTTCAAGGTCTACATGGTCATTGGCGACTACTCCGGGAAAACGCTTAGTTATACCGCGCATCTCCAAAATCGGCTTTTTTTCGGTTTCCATAGGTGTACTCAATATATAAAGATTTTAACTTTTAAGACAGCCCGGCCGATCGGCCGGGCTGTATAATTACTAAGAGTTCTATTCCTGGACGAGTATGCTACTCGTCGAGGGTTCCTTCAACGCCTTCGACAAAAAAGTTCATGTTCAGCATTTCCTGATCAGTCATTTTCTCGCCTTCCGCTACAACAACTTCACCCTTTCTGTTTTTAAGGGGACCCCAGAACACATCCCATTCGCCGCTTACAATTTTTTCACGCTCGGCATCTACCATATCGCGAACATCCTGCGGAACCATGGGGCTCATTTCGGCAAGTTTAACTATATCAGTATCGATTCCACCCCAGAACTGGTGGGTTTCCCACTCGCCGTTCATGGCTTCACTCACGACACGGGTATAGTAGGGACCAAAGTTCCAAATGGGGCTTGTCAGTACGGTATCACCCACAAACTGACCCATATCCGAGTCATATCCGATACTCACTTCACCACGCTCTTCAGCAGCTTTCTGCGGTTCGGTGGTATCCTGGTGCTGGGCAATTACATCGGCGCCGCTGTCCAGCAGTGCAACTGCAGCTTCACGCTCTTTGACCGGATCGTACCAGGTGTTGGTCCATACAACTTTTACGGTTGCATCGGGGTTTACTTCCCGTACACCAAGGGTAAAACCATTGATACCGCGGATAACTTCAGGAATCGGGAAGGCGGCCACATAACCAATAACGTTGGTTTCAGTGGCGTTACCGGCAACAAGTCCGGAGAGGTAGCGCGGCTGATACATGCGGCCGAAATAGGTCGACATGTTTTCGTTTGTTTTATAACCGGAACAGTGCTCAAAGTATACATCCGGGAACTCCTGGGCAACTTCCAGCATTGGATCCATATATCCGAAGGAGGTAGCAAAAATCATATCATACCCCTGCTGGGCGTACTGACGCATAATTCTGGCA
>JAGYOC010000101.1 GCA_018399795.1 Dehalococcoidales bacterium | reverse complement strand
TTATTTATCTCGTGGGCTACCCCGGATGCCATCTCTCCCACCGAGGCCAGGCGGTCGGTCACCTGTGCCTTCCGCTCCAGCTCTCTCTTTTCCGCCTCTGCCTTCTTGCGCTCGGTGATATCTCTGAAAACACCTATTGTCGACAGGCTGCCGTCGGCATTGGACAGGGGAGCGATAACGGCGTCCAGTTCTCTGTCCGCGAAATTTACGTTATACCGGGATACTGACGGTTCTGAAAGCATTTCGGGGTGATTGCAGGGAGGCGAGGCGCTTTTGCCTTCTGCCAGAGAGGCAGGATGAGGGTCTCCGCTACGGAGGCCTAAATTCCTCTCCGCTGCCCTGTTGCTGAACTCTATTCTATTATCCCTATCACTGATGATGATAATGTCGTCAATACCGTTTAGCCATGACTCCAGGTTTTCGCGGGCATTTACAGCGTCGTGGTAAAGCCGGGCGTTTTCCAGTATCGTCGCAAGCTGTCGTGATACTGTTGATAGCAACGACCGGTCTTCAAGGAAGTATGGCTGTTGGCTGAGCTTGGTTCCCAGTACCAGCAGGCCAATCAGCTCTCCTCTCTGTGTCTCGATAGGCACATATAGCTCGGGTATAAGCCTGGCCAAATTTCGTTTTTCGGCGCGGCTGATATCCTGAAGCTCCGGAACTATATCAAACTTGTTGCGGTATACAATATCTTTGTGATACTGGAACCACCTGATCAGGATGCTGTTATCTCGAATCACCGTACCCCGGGGCAGGTTTTTCAGCCCGGCCGCAGATACCACTGACATCCCATCAGCCTGTATAGATTTCAGAAGGAGGCAGGCATTCCGGGTACGGAGCGCGCCGCTGATAAGCCGGATCATATTATCTCCAAGCTCTTTTAGATCGGTGATATCATGAACCCGATTGATAAACTGCTCCAGGCTTCTCAGGTAATCGTATCTATCTCGGTAGAAAATCCTGTCAACCCAGTTTTGTGCCCAGCTGTAAAGTGGACGGAGGGCTATCGCCATCGGCAGTATTATAAGGAGGTATTGCCACCATTGATCGATACGGGTATTGAGGACCCGGTGCAGTACGAAGAGGGCCACAACGTACGGTGTCGCTACTACGACGCTCAGCAGGAGATAAGACAGCCCCCTTCTTATTACAATATGAATATCGAGCAGGTGGTGTTTCAGTATTGATACTGTGCAGATAATACAGAAGGTCAGTGCCGTCCAGATTGCTATCGGTGGGAGGGGAGAAAAACCGTCGAGCAGGGCACCTGCTATGAGTATGGATGTAGCAGTGATCAGGTAGGCAAGGTGGTTCCGCTTTTCTAGGGAAAAGGATGACCTG
>JAGYOC010000100.1 GCA_018399795.1 Dehalococcoidales bacterium | reverse complement strand
ACAGCCCCTCAACCTTCGCTTCTGCCCCCTCCAACCCGTCATGTACCGGGGCGTTAGAAATCCGGTAGAGCTGTTTCACATTGTCCAGCATCGCAATGCAGTAGAGGGCTTCCCCCTGCCGGTAGAAGGAACGGGGATACAAGCGCATTCCGTCTTTTTGAATCAGGTTATGGGGATCCTGCTTTAGCTGGTCTATCTGGGCTTGGCTTTTATCCAGCAGCCCCTGTTCTTTTATTGCATGTACGATTCTTTTCATCTGTGTGCTCCTAATAATTCTATGGTCTAATCAATTGGGCCTAACCAACAGCTTAATCAACCTTAATCAACCTTAATCAACAGGGCGGTCTGTCGCAATGCCGAAGTAGTCCTTGGCGTTTTGATAGCTAATATTTTGAACCATCTCGCCGAGAAATTTCATATCCTTCGGGGCTTCTCCCCGCTCAACCCATTCACCGACTAGATTACATAATATTCGGCGGAAGTATTCGTGCCGGGGAAAGCTGAGAAAACTGCGTGAGTCAGTCAGCATACCCACAAATCTGTACAGCAGGCCCATGTTCGCCAGGGCGGTCATCTGCCGTTCCATACCGTCTTTGTGGTCGTTAAACCACCAGCCCGAACCCAGTTGAATTTTTCCGGGAACACTGCCGTTCTGAAAGGCACCGATAATGCTGGCCACCAGGTCGTTATCCCGCGGGTTCAGCACATAAATTATGGTTTTGGGCAAATGCTGTTCCGAGTCGAGCAGGTCGAGAAAGCGAGCCAGAGGAGCCGCTACTAGTGCGTCGGCCATCGAGTCGAAACCGGTGTCGGGCCCGAGGGCTTTGAACATACGGCTGTTGTTGTTGCGCTGGGCACCGATGTGCAGCTGCATTGTCCAGCCGCGGCGGTAATTCATTCGCCCGATTTCCCGCAGTACCGCTGTCTTGAACTGCAGTATCTCGTAACGGTCGGCATTTTCGCCGCTGCGTACCTTTGCAAATATGCGGGCAAGCTCGGCTTCTCTGCTCTCTTCGGCAAAGGGAGCCACCAGGGCATGGTCGGATACCCGCCCCCCGATGCTGTGAAAAAAGGCGTGCCGCGAGTCCAGTGCATCAATCAGGTCGCGGTAGGACTTTATCTCCAGATTGGCGGAGCTGCCGAGGGTCTCCATGTAACTGCGGAAAGCCAGGGGCTCTTCAATGGCCAGGGCCTTATCCGGACGGAAGGTGGGTACCACGGTGGTATCAAAGCTGCCGGCGCCGCCCAGCCCGGCAATCGCCTGGTGATGTTCCAGGGAATCCGCCGGGTCGTCGGTGGTGCAGACCGCCTTCACCTTCATTTTTGTCAGCAGAGGACGCACTCTAAACTCGTCCTGCTGCAGCTGCCGGTTGGCCTCCTCGTATATCCGCGGGGCCGACTCCGGCGTGAGTACCTCGTCGATACCAAAGTAGCGCAGCAGTTCCATGTGGCTCCAGTGGTACAGGGGGTTGCCCACGGCGTGCTGAATGGTGGCCGCCCAGGCTTTGAACTTCTCCCAGTCATCCCCGTCACCGGTCACTGCTCGCTCATCAACACCGTCGGAGCGCATCGCCCTCCACTTGTAGTGGTCGCCCCCCAGCCATACATCGGTAATCGAGGAGTATCGGCTGTTTTCGGCAATTTCCTTCGGCGGCAGGTGGCAATGGAAATCGAATATC
Organism: Dehalococcoidales bacterium; assembly: GCA_018399795.1. The sequence continues at coordinate 1,091 of JAGYOC010000100.1, read as the reverse complement.
GGCATCTCTTTTGCATAGGAATGATACAGCTCACGGGCTGTATCATTCTGCAGCATAAAATCATCTGTAATAAATGTTTTCATACACTTCCCCTATACGTTATGGACCAGGTAGCCGCCGTCAACCGGAATTGTTACCCCGGTGATAAATCCGGAAGCCTTCTCGCTGGCCAGAAAGACAGTGGTACCGGCTAAATCCTCCTGCTCGCCGAAGCGGCCGTAGGGGGTGTGGTCGATAATCGACTGACCGCGGTCGGTGAGGATACCCTTGGCCTCATCTGCAATCAGCAGGTCCTTGTTTTGATAGCCTATAAAAAAGCCGGGGGCAATACCGTTTACCCTGATCTTGTGGGGGGCAAACTCCTTTGCGGTGGCCATGGTAAGGTTCATAACCGCGGATTTCGCGGCCCCGTAAGCCCAAACCCCGGACAGGGGGATGTAAGAGGCCATCGAAGCCATATTGATGATAGTTGCCGGCTGGGAGGCCTCAATCCATCTTTTGGCAAATACCTGGGTCGGAATTACCAGGCCGGCGAGTATGTTCATCTTGAGAATCTTGTCGAAGGTATCCAGATCCGCTTCAATAAACGAGCTTTTTCCGAGGTTTCCCCCAACTCCATTTACCAGAATATCCGGCATACCAAGCTCTTGTTCGGTCTGCTGCAGGGCTTTCTCCACGGCGGCCTTGTCGTTGGTATCGACGGTAACCCCTTGTACCTGCTCAGGCCGACCGGTCTTCTCCCCCATCTCTTTCACAATATCGGCTACCGGCGCACTGCGCCCGCGTCCCCACAATGAAACGGTGGCTCCGGCGGCAATCAGGCTCTCCGCCATTACCCCGGCCAGTACTCCGCCTCCGCCGGTAATAACCGCCTTTTTTCCGCTTAAATCAAACATCTCTTTTGCATTAATCATACATACTCCTTAGTGATAGTGTAGTTTTGCGAATGTATATGAAGCAAGTTACAAACCTTTAGACAGAACTAACAGTTTGAATCTGCTTCCTCTGCGACCAGCACTTCAATGCCCAGGGACCGCAGCTTTTCTATGCCTTCAAAGCTGTCGTCAACCACCAGAATATCGATATTCTCC
>JAGYOC010000099.1 GCA_018399795.1 Dehalococcoidales bacterium | reverse complement strand
GGCGTGGACTACTCCGCCCTCATGCGCGATGCCGATATGGGCTACCGGGTTACCGGCATTATGCGGGGATTGTGGAGTACCTCCACTATCCTCACCGCCTTTTTCACCGGTGTGGTTCTGGCGGTTCTAATGGCCTTTATTCCCACCCGCAAGGCCCTGAAGCTGCAGATTACCGATGCTCTGCGCTACCAGTAGCGCCGCCAAGAGAGGAGAAACTATAAATGAAATTACGCAAAATTGCCTGGAGAAATATTCGCCGCAATACCCGCCGCAGTATCCTGTCGATGTCGGCGGTGGCAATAGCGGCGATGACCTTTGTTTTCATGTTCAGCTTGATCGAAGGGATGAAGCAGGATGTAGCCTACAACCTGCAGACCTTTGTAACAGGCGAAGTACGTATCCACCACAGCGAATTCGAAAAGTACAAGCACCTGAACCCCCTGCATCTGGGCGTAGATAATTATACCGAACTTACCGCGCGCCTGGACTCCATGGACGGGGTTCGCACGATTTCCCCGCGCATCAAATTTCCCACCGCCATTTATAAGGAGGGAAACACCTACCGGGCTCAGGGCCAGGGGGTTGATTTCGAACGGGAAGCGGATTACCAGGAACTTGAAGAGTACGTAGTGAAGGGGCGAATGCCCCGGAACGGACGGAACGAGGTGCTGGTAGCCACCGGATTGGCTAAAGAGATGAACCTTGATATAGGAGATAACTTTACCCTGCTTACACAAACCCGCGGCAGAGGAATGAACGCCATTACCTTTGAAATTACCGGCCTGTCCCACTACAATTTTGAGGGGCTTAACAACAGCTTTTTTCAAGCCCCCCTGGATCGGGTGCAGTACTTCCTGCGCATGGACAATTCGGTCAGTGAAATTCTGATCAAGCTCGATGATAACCATTCGGCGGAGGAGTTCGCCGCCGGGCTCGACCGCAGCCTTACAGACTGGGGCCGGCCGCAGTTGGAGGCTCGCATGTGGAAGAACATCAGCCAGACCTACTCCTTTGTTGTCATGGCCGATACCGTCTACTTTATCATCGCCCTGATGTTCTTTCTGCTGGGAAGCACGGTTATAATAAATACTATGATGATGACGATTTTCGAACGCCGCAAGGAGATCGGGACTATCAATGCAATGGGCATGACCGGGCCGGAAATAGTGCGCCTCTTCTTCTTGGAGGCATTCTATATTGCCGCCATTGGTTCCTTTGTCGGGGTCCTTGTGGGTATAGGCATTACCTATCCCATCTCCATCTACGGCCTTAACTTTTCAGCGGCCATGGAGGGTGTGGATATGGAGGTGTCTCAAATTCTCAAACCGGTGCTGAACCTGAAGTCGACCCTGTTTGTATTTCTGTATTCCACCTTTATCGCTTCGATCGCCTCGTTTATTCCATCGAGAAAATCGGCCAAGATCGAACCGGTAGAAGCCCTCCGGGCGATTTAACAACAATTTAATAGAAGGAGTGTAAGTATGCGCAATATCCCAAAAAAAACACAAAAAATACTGACCTTAACCGGCATCCTGCTTACAGTGAGTATGCTGAGCAGCCTGCCCCTGTTTGCTATATCCGCCGAAGAGATAATCCGGAAACTGGAAGAAAACCAGGTCCATGAAACTTCCCGCTCCGAAGGAAGAATGATTATCAACGACCGCTTCGGGGAGAAGGTCACCACCTTCAAGTCCTGGGCGGAGGGAGAGGAGAAAAGCCTGATCGAGTTTACCAGCCGACAGGAGAGGGGTCAGAAAATCCTGCGCACCGACGACGAGATATACCTCTACTTTCCCGATGCGGCGGAGGTAATCCGCCTGCAGGGGGCCGCCCTGCGCGATTCGGTACTGGGCTCGGATATGTCCTACGAGGATATGACCGGCGGCAAGGGGCTGCTGGACTCCTACCGTGCCACCCTATTGGGAACCGAAATGGTGGATGGAGAGGAGTGTTATAAAGTCGAGCTCAAGGCCAAGGGCCGTGGTGTGCCCTATCCCAGGGAAATACTCTGGGTAGACAGTGAGATGTTTGTCACCCGCAGGGTGCATATGTTCAGCTTGTCCGAAAAACTGCTGAAGGAGATGCGGATGGAGGAGTACCGCAGCCTGAAGGGAAAAACCTTTCCCGTACACTTTATTATCGAAGATAAAATGAAGCGCAACAGCTCCACCGAGTTCATAATCGAATCGATCGAAATCGGGGTTGATATTCCAGCCAGCCGTTTCTCCCTTGAGGAGCTGACATGGTAGGCCCCATCACAACAGTGAGGGCACGCGCCGCCTTAGGGGCC
>JAGYOC010000098.1 GCA_018399795.1 Dehalococcoidales bacterium | reverse complement strand
AACTTGAAACTTGAAACTTGGAGCTTGAAGCTGATACAAACCGAGACACCGGCAGACCCGCAGCACTCTTTACGTCTCTTGACCTTCCCGGGGGTATCCTGTACAACTCCATAACAATACTTGTAACAATATTCAGGGTAATGTACAGGCTCTGTTCCCCGGAGGCATCCCTACCCCTCGGGGGAAGTGTATGCCGAACCTAATTCCATCTATCATTATACTCGTATATCTGCTGCTCACCCTGTTTATCGGCTTCCGTTTCAAGAAGCAGGCCGCCACCAGCATAGACGAGTTTTACCTGGCCGGAAGAAGCCTGAGTCCGTTCATTCTGTTTTTCACTATGGTGTCCACCAATTTCTCGGCCTTCACTATCTTTGGCCTGTCAGGGGCCGGGTACCGCATCGGCTACGCCTTTTATCCGGTCATGGGCTTCGGAACCGGCTTTATGGCCCTCTCTTTCTTTATCATCGGGCTCAAAATTCTTCGCCTCTCGAAGGAGCGCGGATACATTACCCCGTCGGATTTTATATCCGACCGGTATCTGTCACCCCTCCTGCGGCTGGTCTTTTCGGGGGTTCTGGTACTTTTTACCCTGCCCTACATTGCCATTCAAACTATCGCCAGCGGCAAGACCCTCTACAGCCTAATCGGCCTGCCCTACATCGCTGGGGCAGTTTTGGTCACCCTGTTCATTACCCTTTATGTCGGTCTGGGAGGGCTCCGCTCCATAGCCTGGACCGATGTAATTCAAGGCGGAATGATGCTCATATTCACTTTAGCCGCCTTTGTCATTATTGTAAGAGGCGCCGGCGGCTTTACCTCCATCCACCGGGATCTGCTGCAGACCAACCCGGAGCATTTCTCACGTCCGGGAGCCGGCAACGCCTTCCCTCCGGGCATCTGGATCGGTTATTTCGTATTGTGGTTTTTCGCAGACCCCATGTTTCCCCAGCTCTTCCAGCGCTTTATGGCCGCCAGGGACGAGAAATCCCTAAAGTGGACCGTCATTCTCTACCCGCTCATCTGCACTTTCCTCTTTTTTATGAC
>JAGYOC010000097.1 GCA_018399795.1 Dehalococcoidales bacterium | reverse complement strand
GCGCGAGCGTGTTCCTGTCGCGCGGCTGGCGCGGAAAAGCTCACCAATGGTCTCCACTGTCTGTGCATCATCGGCGTAATCGCCGTAAAAATTATTCATTTCCGCCTTCATTTCCGCGGGTATCTCGTAAAATCCACGCTCCTTCAGCTGCTGCATAAGAGCGACCACGGTCTCCGAATTTCTGCCCGACAGCTCGTACAAAAACCGTTCGAGGTTACTGGAGATGAGGATGTCCATGGAAGGGCTGATAGTAGCTGAAAAGTCCCGGTTCAGGTCGTAACGGCCGGTAGTAATAAAATCGGTAAGCACATTGTTCCGGTTAGAGGCACAGATAAACTTCTTTACCGGCAGGCCCATCTGCCCGGCGTACCAGGCGGCCAGTATGTTGCCGAAATTGCCGGTGGGCACCACCACATTGACCGGGTCACCCGGGGTTAACTCGCCTCGGCGCAGCAGTTCAAGATATCCGTTGATGTAATAGACAATCTGCGGCAGAAGCCGGCCCGGGTTAATGGAGTTTGCCGAAGAAAACCGGTAGCCCCTTCCGGCTATCAGCTCTCGCAGCTGCTCGTCCCCGAAAATTTCCTTTACCCCGTTCTGGGCATCGTCAAAATTGCCGGCGATCCCCATGACGTGGGTGTTTGCCCCCTCCTGGGTGGTCATCTGGCGCTTCTGCACCTCGCTCACCCCGTCGGTGGGATAAAAAACAACAATTTTTACTCCCTCCACATCTGCAAAACCTTCCAGGGCCGCCTTTCCCGTATCTCCACTGGTGGCGGTGAGGATAACAATAGTATCTTCAATACCGAGCTTTTTCGCAGCTGTAGTGAGGAACAGCGGGAGAATCGAGAGGGCCATATCCTTGAAGGCCAGGGTCCGGCCATGGTGCAGTTCGATAAAATGTCCCTCTCCACAACTGTGGATCGGGGCAATCCCCTGGTCCCGGAACTTATCGTCGTAGGCACCCTTGACACAGGCCGCCAGCTCATCAGCTGTGAAATCCTTAATATACAGCGAGAGAATATACTCGGCGAGTTGCCGGTAAGAGAGTGCCCTTAGATGAGGGTCGGTGATGTTAATTGGAGGAAACTCGGAGGGGACGTACAAGCCTCCATCCGGAGCGATACCCCGCACCACCGCCTCCGCGAAGGATACGGGTTCTTTTCCGTCTCTGGTACTGTAGTATTTTATATCTGCCATACCCCATAATAGATGAAGCGGAAAGGCTGTTCAAGCATTTCCGCCATAGAAAGGCCCTGTAGAAAGGCCCTGCAGAAAAGACACACACTAGTCAGCAGAAATGTTCGGGAGCGCTTTACCATTTTGCAAGAGTTTTTCAAACTCCTCGACCTTCACCGGCTTACTGAAATAA
>JAGYOC010000096.1 GCA_018399795.1 Dehalococcoidales bacterium | reverse complement strand
GGAGACACAGTGGCCGCCGCCGATACCCTCGGTACGGTTCCGGAAGGAATCTTTGAGCACCGTATCATGGTACCCTTTAATTTTTATGAATCTTATACTGTAAAAAAAGTCGCCGAGAAAGGCGAATATACGGTTGAGCAGGAAATGGCGGTACTTGAAGATGCAAAGGGCAACCAGCACTCAATTAATATGATGTTTGAATGGCCGGTGAAGCGGGCCATAAGTTCATATGAGGAACGGTTAGAACCGGATACCTCAATGGTAACAAAAACACGAATTATCGATACCTTCATTCCGGTTGCCCGCGGAGGTACCTACTGTATTCCCGGCCCCTTCGGGGCAGGAAAGACAGTGCTGCAACAGGTTACCAGCCGTTATGCGGATGTAGACATTGTAATAATTGCCGCCTGCGGTGAGCGGGCCGGTGAGGTTGTAGAAACTCTGCGTGAGTTTCCTGAACTTATCGACCCCCGCACAGGGCGAACCCTAATGGAACGCACCGTTATTATCGCCAATACCAGCTCTATGCCGGTCGCCGCACGGGAGGCATCGGTGTACACCGCTGTAACCCTGGCTGAGTATTACCGTCAAATGGGCTTGCACGTACTGCTGCTGGCCGACTCCACCTCCCGCTGGGCTCAGGCTATGCGCGAGATGTCGGGCCGCCTAGAGGAGATTCCCGGCGAGGAAGCCTTTCCTGCGTATCTTGAATCGGTTATTGCAGCCTTTTACGAACGAGCCGGTGTTGTAAGGCTGAAGGATGGTTCCTTTGGTTCGGTTACTATCGGCGGTACGGTAAGTCCGGCGGGTGGTAACTTTGAGGAACCTGTTACCCAGGCTACGCTAAAAGTAGTCGGTGCCTTCCACGGACTCGATCGTGACCGTGCAGAAGCTCGTAAATACCCTTCCATCCACCCGTTGAACAGTTGGAGTAAGTATCCGGGGGTAGTCAATGCTAACAAGGTTGATTTTGCCAGAAGCATTCTCTCCCGGGGTGATGAAGTCGGTCAGATGATGAAGGTTGTCGGAGAAGAGGGAACCAGTCTGGAAGACTATATTGTGAACCTCAAATCTGAGTTTCTAGATGCAGTATATTTACAGCAAAACTCCTTTGATCCGGTCGATGCAGCGGTAAGTGTAGAGCGGCAGAACTACGTGTTCGATCAGCTGTATGATATCCTGGGATCTATTCTCGAGTTAAAAGATAAAGAAGATGCGCGGCATTTCTTTAACCAGCTGCGCCAGCATTTTATCGACTGGAATTACTCTGAATGGGATTCGGATGAGTTCAAAGAGAACGAGAAAAAGATAAAAACCCTTCTTGAGCAGAAACAAACCGGCCTCATGGAAGAAGCAAAGCGGGCCAGAAAAGCAGCGGAGAGCAAGGAGCATAGCAATGCGTAAGATATACAGTAAAATCGAGAGAATTGCCGGTAACGTTATTACCGTTACCGCGGACAATGTGCGTTACGACGATCTGGCTGTAGTCAGCACTAAATACGGCGATTCCCTTGCCAATGTTATCCGTTTAGACGGCCAAAAAGTTTCGTTGCAGGTCTTCGCCGGAGGACGGGGAATTTCAACCGGTGATGAAGTACGCTTTTTAGGCCACTCGATGCAGGTTTCCTTCTCCGAAGATCTTTTGGGCCGCATTTTTACCGGTAGCGGCCGCCCCCGAGATAACGGACCGGAGCTGAACGAAAATATGATTCCGATTGGGGGACCATCGGTAAACCCGGCCAAGCGTATTATTCCACGCAACATGATTCGTACCGGTATCCCCATGATCGATGTATTTAACTCTCTGGTAGAAAGCCAGAAACTGCCGATTTTCTCGGTTTCCGGTGAGCCTTATAACCCTCTTTTGTCGAGGATTGCAATGCAGGCCGAGGTTGATATGATCATCCTGGGCGGAATGGGACTCAAATACGACGATTACCTTTTCTTTAAGAAGGCCCTGGAAGAGGGCGGGGCGATGAGCCGCACCATCTTCTTTGTGCATACCGCTTCCGACCCGGTGGTTGAGTGCCTGCTGGTACCCGATATCTCGCTGGCAGTAGCCGAGCGCTTTGCCCTTGAGGGCAAGCGGGTGCTCGTATTGCTGTCGGATATGACAAACTTTGCCGATGCAATGAAAGAGATCGCTATCACCATGGAACAGGTACCCTCCAACCGAGGCTACCCGGGCGATCTTTACAGCCAACTGGCCTCGAGATACGAAAAGGCGGTCGACTTTGAGGGATCAGGCTCCATTACCATTCTGGCCGCTACCACAATGCCCGGTGACGATGTAACCCACCCTGTGCCCGATAATACCGGATATATCACTGAAGGACAGTATTATCTGAGTAATGGTCGAATAGAACCTTTCGGTTCTCTCAGCCGATTAAAACAGATGGTAAATGACGATACCCGGGAAGACCACCGTTCTCTAATGGACGGAATGATACGCCTCTATGCAAATTACAAGGAATCCCTTGAAAAAAAATCGATGGGTTTCCGTATGACCGATTGGGACAACAAACTGCTCAAATACGGACAGATCTTTGAGGAACGGATGATGGATCTTTCGGTAAATATTCCACTTGAACAAGCCCTCGACCGAGGCTGGGAGATTATGGCGGAATGCTTTACCCCGGAAGAGACAGGCCTGCGGACCGGACTGTTACAACAGTTCTGGCCGAAAAAAGAGGATCTCAATTAGATTATGGCGAAGGTTAAGCTTACAAAGAACGAACTAAAAAAACAGAAAGACTCCCTTAAGCGTTTTCAGCGGTACCTTCCAACGCTGATGCTCAAGAAACAGCAGTTGCAGATGGTAATTCGTCAGGTAGAGAGCAAGGTTCGTAAAATTGAGCAGGAGCGCCGCACACTTCAGGAAGAGCTGGATAAATGGATTGCCGTTTTTGGTGAAGATATTGGAATGGAAAATCTTATCAAAGTCGAACGGCTTGAAAGGGAAACCGGTAATATAGCGGGTGTAGATATTCCCGTGTTCAAGAGTCTGGAACTGCAGGAAATACCCTACGACTTATTTGCCATGCCCCTATGGACAGATAGAGGAATCGATGCGATAAAACGGATTGCCGAACTCGATGCCAGAATAGATGTCTTAAAGCG
>JAGYOC010000095.1 GCA_018399795.1 Dehalococcoidales bacterium | reverse complement strand
ACTACCGGGTCTTTCTCGAACAAGGCTTTGTAGGCTTTCACACCGCTCTGTACAATTTCGTGATCTTCGGGAATTTTCCAGGTCGGAAAGTAAAGTTCCTGAGAATAATCCAGGTTCTTCCAACCGCGCTCTTCGTACATCGGCATTTCGACGGACACCGCATCCTTATCCTCACCAATGGCCTTGCTCATGTACTCTTTTACCTGGTTGATAGCCAATTCCTTGTCCTCGCCCCAGGTCAATCGGCGGTCGAGATACAGCATGGCCTGGTCGGGAACTGCACACTGGCTGGGACCCTTTACATCGATCTGGGAGACTACAATGGTCCCTTTTCCGAGAAAATTGTCCTCATCCGGCTGCAGATCCTCGTTCAACTGTTCCATTGCCAGCGCAGCCCGCGCAGCTTTGTAGGCAGCACTCTGACCCCGTTCGGGAGCCGAACCGTGGGAAGAGACACCCTTCAGGCGGGCGATCATTTCCATCCGACCCCGGTGCCCCCGGTAAATCCGGCAAGTGGTCGGTTCGGTGGACACGAAAAAGTCGGGCTTGAAGTTCTCTTCCTCGATCAGGTACTTCCAGCACATGCCGTCACAGTCTTCTTCAAGCACTGTAAAAGTGAAGTATACGCTGTACTCTCCATCATATCCGAGATCCTTCAGTATTCGGCCGGCGGTTACCATAGAGGCGGCTCCGCCCTTCTGGTCACTGGAGCCACGACCGTGAACAAGACCGTCCTTGATTTCACCGGAAAAGGGATCAAAACTCCACTGTGAGGGGTCGCCCACCTCTACAGTATCAATGTGTGCATCAAACGCGATGGACTTAGGACCGTTACCGACCCGACCGACTACACTGCCAAGACCGTCAATACGCACTTCGTCAAAACCTGCCTCTTCACACATCTCAACTATTTTACGGCATACCGCTTCTTCCTCACCATCGTATGATCTAATTTTTACCATTTCGGACAGTGTTTTTGCCGTGTAATCACGATACTCTTTGGCCTTTGCCAGTATTTCATCTTTAATTGCCATTTTAGAAACTCCTTAAATAAATTCTTTTAATTTTTCCGTACATACTGCCCTATTCCGGCAGCTTGTTTATGTTTTCCCACAATTTCTTGGCCGCAGTGCGGCTTTCAGCAAAGATTTTCTCCACATCCAAGGGAAACTGTCGATCCTCGTATACTATTTGTCCGTCAATAATTACCGTGCGAACGTCGGTAGATGCCATTCCAAAGGCCATATGTCCGTCAATATTATCTCCGGTAAGCGGGGTGGGAGCCTGATAATCGGAGATCACTATATCCGCTTTATACCCCTCTTCAAGCCGGCCGAACTGCTGCCCGAAGTTACGGTTCAACAGCTCGTTTCCATTGGCCAGGAGTTTTAAGAATGCATCCGAATACAGATTTCCATGGGCATCCTGATGTTTGAAAAAAGCAAACTTGAACTCTTCAAACATGTTTGCACCGATACCATCGGTACCGATGGCAACATTCTTATAGTTCGGCAGCTGGTGATTATAACCAACCCCATTATTCATATTGCTCTTCGGGTTGTGGACAAGAAAACTATCGGCTTTGTTTATCATCTCTACATCCGCTTCGGAGAGATGCACACCATGGACAAAAATTGACTTCTCATTCAGCAAGCCGAACTCGGACAAACGCGCCATAATATCCTTATTAAAATGCAGATGGGAGTAACTGGCATCGTACTTGCCTTCTGCCACATGTACATGAAAACCGCGACCGGTGCTTTCAACTACCTCGGCAATTGCTTTAAGGCCTTCCTGGGGGATGGTGAATGGAGCATGTCCGCCGATGGCAGCCTCAACCAAGTGTCTTTTGCCGCTCTGCTTCTCCTGCTGTGCCTGTTCGGCAAACTCACGGTTCTCTTCAATACCGGCATACATTCCATCCAGACCGTTGCGGTCGCTTACCTCATAGCAGGTCATTCCGCGCAAACCGGTCTCGGTAAAACTCTTTTTTACGGTGTTTAAGCTTCCCTTAATGTAGTTGGGGCTCGCATGGTGGTCGATAACCGCCGTAGTACCGGATTTGATCGCCTCGATCGAGTTTATAATCGATGAGTAATACAGCTTCTCCTCATCAAGGCCCCGATCCAGTTTCCACCACAGGTTCCTCAGTACCGACACAAAATCTGGAGTGGGGCCCACGTTGGCCATTATTCCCCGAGCCAGTCCTGAATAGTAGTGATGGTGGCTGCAAACCAGCCCCGGAAAGACCAGCTTTCCGGAGGCATCTATCTCTTTATCGATTTTTCCTGAATATTTTCCGGCAGCGCCCTTTCCAATTTCTACAATTGTACTGTCGTCAATAACTATATCTACCTCCTCCCAGACTTTGGGAGGATCAAACTGCAGTGCAGTTGCATTCTTTATCGCTATCATACTTTCCTCTTCCTTTATACTTGAACTTCACCCAATAGATAGGCGTGCTTTCGTACTACAGTTTCAATAAGAGCCGCCGCCCGCGGATCGAGAGTACCCTCCGGTACTGTGCCGTTTCCATCAACCGGAAGCTCCTGGACAACATCATTTATCCTTACAAAAACGGTTTCCCCGGAGATCAGAAATCCCGGATTCTCGGAAGAATCAAAATCCTGCTTCAGGTTAAACACGGTAAACTTATCCTTATAAGGCTTACCCTCCCAAGGACAGAAAGAAGCACAGTTACCGCATTCGTTACACAGGGCATCTATGTGAATAATCTGATGGTCCTGACCAAAGCCCGCTTCAGTCGGCACCGCCACTACCATATTGGCTCGGTTCGGGCAAACCTCCACGCACTTGTTGCAGACATAAGAACACTGCAGACAACGCACTGCCTCGTTCTGGGCAAATAGATCATCAGAACCGGAGGCAAGAATATTCTCCGTCCGGATAATCGCCCCCTTGCGCGGCAGGACTTCATTGCGAATCTCTTCGGACTTAAACTGGGGTACCCTATTGGCTCGATTCCAGTCGGTATCCTCTTTGAGGGTAACCGCATCGGCAACCTTGCGTCCGGCAGCTATACACTGTACTACCGTTGAAGGTCCGGTTTGTGCATCCCCTCCGAGGTACACATTCTCCACATCGGTTTCAAGGGTATCCTCATTCACCTTAGGCCAGCCGTCACTTCCCATAGGAATGCCAAAGGCTGCTAAGGCATCGGTATCGACCTTTTCACCGATTGCGGTAATTAGATTATCAGCTTTCACTGTTTCAGTGCGTTCGGTGGCAACCGGTCGGGCGCGACCACTGGAGTCCGGCTCGCCTAATTCCATTACACGTACAGTCAAGGTACCGTCGGCAGCCAGGGACTCAGGGTTACGGAGGAACTTGAAGACCACCCCGTCCTTAACTGCATTTTCATATTCTTCCATATCGGCGGGCATCTGTTCAAACGCACGGCGGTACAACACGGTTACTGTATCTACCCCGTTTATCTTAGTAGCGGCGCGGGCGCTGTCCATAGCAGTGTTTCCGCCACCAACTACCACCACATGCTTCCCTAGCTTAACAGCTTTCGGGGTATTGCGGTAATCCCACAGAAAATCGAGCGATTTAAGAACCCGCTCATCGCCCCCGTCGAGCTTCATAGGATTGTCCTTTTCAGCTCCGATTCCGAGGAAAATATAGGTAAACCCCTGGGAGCGCAGATCATCACGGGTCATTTTCGGATTGGCGGCAAACTGAAACTCGACCCCGTGGGCTTTAATAAACTCAATATCCCTTTCGATTGCCTCGACGGGCAACCGGAAATGGGGAATTACGTGACGCACTACACCTCCGGCATTTTGATG
>JAGYOC010000094.1 GCA_018399795.1 Dehalococcoidales bacterium | reverse complement strand
GATAAAATCCTTCAAAATATTCTGGAAAGGTTATCCCGGGAACTGGACGCTACGCTGCGCAGTTGAATAGAATACTTTGCAATTCCGTCTGGCAGTCAGTTCATAAAACGAATGGTCAGCTAAGCCTCATCATTTAACATGGCAAGCCCCTCACAGAGAATTTCCTGAAGCCTACCATTCAAATCTGCCAGTGATACGAGCTGCGATTCCTTTTCGGAGCGCTTCTTCACCTCGACACTGTCCTGCTTCAGAGTGCGCGGACTGACCGTCACCCGAATTGGTATGCCCAGCAGATCCGCATCGTTAAACTTCACGCCGGGCGATTCCGGCCTGTCGTCAAAGAGCACCTCAATTCCTGCAGCAAGAAGATCCGCGTAGATTCTCTCCGCCACTTCATCCACACCGGTATTCTCCCGGTACAGCGGGCACAGGTAAACCTGGTAGGGAGCAATGGGCAAGGGCCAGATAATACCCTTGTCATCATGGTTTTGCTCGATGGCAGCTGCGAGCAACCTGCCGATACCGATACCGTAGCATCCCATAACCACCGGCCTCTCGTTACCGTCCCGGTCACTGAATAAGGCGCCCAGCCTCCGGGAAAGAAATGTGCCCAGCTTGAAGATATGCCCCACCTCGATACCCTGTTTTGTCTGCAGCTCTCCGCCACAGCGGGGGCACCGATCACCGACACGAGCCCTGGCTATATCAGCCACCATATCGGCATCGAAGTCCCGCCTGAAGTTGACGTTCTTGAGATGAGTATCCGGCTTGTTGGCACCGGCAACATAGTTCACTCCGGTGCTTACCGAATCGTCGACCACCGTTTTAATGCCGCTGATTCCCACGGGGGAAGCAAAACCGGCCACAATACCAGCACCCTTAACCTCATCTTCTCTGGCCATACGAAAATCCACGCACTTTAGAGCATTCTTCAGCTTGACCTCATTTACCTCGAGATCCCCACGGATAACAACGAAGATGAAATCGCCATCCGCCATATAGAAAACGACCTTGAGTGTATGGTCCGGCCGCACATCAGTACAGTTCGATAGCTCCCTGATGGTGGTCACACCAGGAGTGCTTACTTCCTGCAACGGCAAAGGGCTTTCTTTATCCAGGTCACCCTTCATGCTGCAGGCCTTTTCCGCATTGGCCGAGTAGCGGCAAACAGGGCAGTAAATGACCTCGTCCTCCCCTGTGCCAGTAATAACCATGAATTCGTGGGAATCCTTACCGCCGATAGCACCGCTATCGGCCTCAACAACCAGGGCCGGCAACCCACAACTGACATATATGCGCTGGTAAGCGGCCAGCATTTTTTGGTAGCTTCGCTCCAGTCCCTCTTCGTCGACATCGAAACTGTAGAGGTCCTTCATGGTAAACTCGCGTACCCTGAGCAGGCCGGCCCTGGGTCTGGGCTCATCCCGAAACTTGGTCTGAATCTGGTAAAGGAGCATCGGTAAATCCCGGTAGCTCCTGATAAACTGACCGGCCAGATCGGTGATAATTTCCTCATGAGTCGGTCCCAGGCACAGTTCCCTCTCCCTACGGTCATGGAGAACAAAGAGCCCTTTACCAAAAGCCCTGTCGCGTCCGGTCTTCCGCCATATCTCCAGCGGTTGCAGGACGGGCATCATAAGCTCCTGTCCTCCAGCAGCATTCATCTCTCTGCGTATAATATCCTCTATCTTCCGGAGAGACCGCCAGGCCAGGGGAAGATAGGAGTATATTCCCGCAGCCACCTGGTATATCATTCCCGCCCTCAGCATCAACCGGTGGCTGGCTGTATCAGCTTCCGCGGGAACCTCTCTCTGCGTCCTGCCAAACAGTTTCGATATGCGCAATCTACAAAATCAACCCTTCTAGATAAATTTGGAGAAACAAGGAAACCTGAGAGAACAAACCATTACCCTTGCCTTTACATAAAAGCAAAACCAAGCACAAAAACAAGCCTACCGAGCATGGTAGAGCAACGAAGCATTATTAAAGCAGTCAAAGCCCTAAAGCGTATTTACCGGACAAACTCTTTCTTGCCCATGGCAACAAATATTATCGCCATTACTCCCAGCGGAATGATGGGGAACATGGCACATATAGCACCAGCCAGGCAGAAGCCCCAGGCCTTCCTCTTCAGTGTAACGATACCGCCAATCAGGGCTATTATTCCGAGGGCGAGAAAACCACCACCCAATCCACCCATTCCAAACATACCAGTTATATCAGATAAATATGAAATTAGACTACCTACGCTAAGTGCAATCGCTCCAGTGACAATGCCAAAAATTCCACCGATGATACTCATAATACCGGCAGTTGTACCCTTCCATGTCTTTCCCATCAGATAACCTCCTTCATTGAATATATTCGCTTCTCATAATACATAAATAACCGTCTATTTTCAATACTACCGGAGTTCATTTATGAAATGTATTTTTTCACAATTACTCAATTGTCCATTCGCTCAACTGCCCTCATCAGTATATCGACGGCATAATCTTCGTCTACCGTTCTTATCTTTTTTCCCTTCTCAAAAAGCACAGCCTTCCCCCTGCCGCAGGCGATACCAACATCGGCATCACAGGCCTCACCAGGACCGTTTACCACACAGCCCATAACGGCCACTTTAAGCGGTTTCTTGATTCCCTTTAGCCTCTGCTCGACCTCACCGGCAAGCCGGACAATATCGACCTCGGCCCTTCCACATGAAGGACAGCTTACCAGCACCGGCCCATGCCGGCGAAGGGACATAGACTTCAGTATCTCGTATCCCGCGTTCACCTCCTCCACCGGATCACCCGTCAGCGAAACACGGATGGTATCCCCAATGCCAAGATAGAGGAGGGTTGCAATTCCTGCCGTACTGCGTATGATACCCGTTCCTGGCGGCCCTGCCTCGGTGATACCGATGTGCAGGGGATAGGGGATTCTCCGGGCAATATCGAGGTATGCCTCAATGGTAGTGGGTACATCGAAGGCCTTGAGGGAAACCTTGATAAGACCAAAGTCCATATCCTCGAGCAGTTTCACCTGCCCCATTGCCGCATCCACCATCCGTCGGGAAACGGGTACACCAGTACTCGACAGGGAAGGCAGGCTGCCGGCATTTACACCGACACGTATGGGAACATCCCTTTCTCCGGCCGATTTTGCCACCTCGGCTACCTCCCCGGGTTCACCGATATTGCCAGGATTGAGTCGCAACCCGTCAGCCCCGGATTCAAGCGCCACCAGGGCCAGCCGGTAATCGAAATGGATATCGGCAACCAGCGGTATGGAGGTAGCAGCCTTTATCTCTTTTATCGCCTGTGCCGCCTCAGTATCTGGTACCGCCACGCGTACAATCTCACAACCACACTCCTCCAGATCCTTGACCTGAGCGATGGTTGACATAACATCTCTGGTATCGGTCTTGGTCATAGACTGTACCACGATAGGGGAGCCACCGCCGATGGTGACCCTACCGATTTGAACCGGTTTGCTAGACCTTCTTGGCTTCACCTTAACTTTAAACTCTCTCCTGGTATATCCTCAATAGCATCAGTTCTTTCCAGACAGGGTGTTAATTACCGCCAGTGATAATCCGCGCAATATCGTTATAGGTCACCGCGGCAAGTAATCCCATCAGAAGCATAAAACCGATCAGGTGTACCAGACCTTCCGTCTTCGGGGAAACACGTTTGCCGCCCCGTGCCTTTTCCAGCAACAGGAAACATATCCTCCCCCCATCAAGAGCGGGCAGGGGGAAAAGATTAATCAGGCCGATATTGAGACTCAGGAAAGCGGTGAACTCAAGCAACGGGCTGATACCCACCCTGGCCACTTCGCCGGTCATCTGGGCGATACCAACCGGCCCCGTCAGCTCGAGCGTGGTGTTGCCCGCCATCATACTCAGTATCCCGTTTTTGAAGAGGACCAGCGTTTCCACGCACGCCGTAACCGCCATCGACGGCGCTTTCCAGGCAGGTTCACTTATCTTTACCACCTTTGCATCGGGCATATCGATTACGATGCCAATCGCACCCTCTCCCTCGGGAGACTTCCACCTCGGTACCAGGTCGATATCTTCCTCCTCCGAGTCAGCATGCTCCACGGTTACCGTAACCTCTTTCCCCAGCCCGAGCTGGATATACCGCTGCAGATCACTACTGCTGCCCACCGGTTTATCGTTAATGCTGATTATCCTGTCCCCGGGCTCAATTCCTGCCACCGCGGCCGGGGAGTTAAGCGCCACCTCTTTTACAAATACCTCCCCAACCAGCACATTGTGGGGGATCATAAAGGCGATGGTCATAAGTATCAACGGCAGCAGAAAATTCATCAGAGAACCGGCACTGAGCACCAGGAACCGGATGCCGAATGGCTTTCCGGCCAGGCTTCTTGGAGCATCCGGGTCCTCTTCACCGGACAGCTTGTTGAAGCCACCGAACGGTATCGCGTTCAGCGAATACAATGTTTCACCACGCCTTACCGAGAAAACGCGGGGAGGCAGGCCGATACCAAATTCCTTGACCTGAACCCCGGAAAGCTTAGCGGTGATGAAATGTCCAAGCTCATGGGCAATAATGATACCGGCCAGGACGGCAATGAAGATAATTATCGTTAATGGCACCGGTCTTCGCTCCTGATATGCTCAGTCGCCACCGCCCGGGCCCAATTATCAGCCTCAATGATATCCTCCAAGGACGGTTTATCCACGGCCCGGTGCTCTTCTAAAACACTCCTGACAACACTCGCAATCGAGTTAAACCTGATATTCCCGGCCAGAAACTCCGCCACCGCTATCTCGTCGGCAGCGCAGAGCACCACCGGGCACGTACCGCCCGACTTACCCGCCTCAATGGCCATCTCAAGGCAGGGAAACTTCCCCATCTCGGGCTGCTCGAAGGTAAGATTCTTCATCATATCTGCATCCAGCCGCCTTATTCCCCCATTGGCCAGCCGCTCGGGATAAGACAGGGCATACTGAATGGGTAACCTCATATCAGGATAGCTCAACTGAGCCTTTAGAGAGCCATCGGCAAATTCTACCATGGAATGGACAATGCTCTGCCGGTGTATCAGTATATCAATGCTATCAAAAGGAATATCAAACAAATAGTGGGCTTCAATAACCTCAAGACCCTTGTTCATAAGTGTAGCCGAGTCGATGGTAACCTTTGGCCCCATCTGCCAGGAGGGGTGCTTCAGTGCATCATCAACGGTAACCTCATCGAGCTGCTCCGAAGGATAATCTAGGAACGGACCGCCCGATGCCGTCAGAATAAGCCGTAACGGCTTACCGGCCTCGCCAGCCAGGCACTGCCAGATGGCGCTGTGTTCACTATCAACAGGCAGTATGCGGGCCCGGTTTGTCCGTACTTCACGGACAGCGATGACGCCCGCTGAAACCAGCGCTTCCTTGTTGGCAAGAGCAATATCCTTGCCGGACCTAGCCGCCGCCATCAGAGGCATCAGGGCCGATGTTCCAGGGATAGCAATGACCACCGTATCCACACCCGTATGGGAGGCAATCTCCTCGGGCGTTAAAAATTCGTATTCCACCTCATCAATGTCGTTAATAACACCACCTCCCCGGAAGTAAACCATATCCGGCCGGAACTCCCTTATCTGCCCGGCAAGCAATGCGGTATTGTTGCCCGCAGCCAGTCCCACTACCCGAAATCTATCCGGAAAAGCGCGAACTACCCCCAGGGTCTGTCTGCCTATTGAACCGGTGGAACCCAGAATGGCGATATTCTTTACTCTATCTATCATATCAAGCAATAGTATATCACGTAGTAAAGCACGGGAGCAGAGAGGATGAGGCTATCGAACCGGTCAAGTACACCACCATGGCCCGGCATAAGGTTACCGGAATCCTTTGCTCCCATATTGCGCTTGAGCAGGGATTCGACAAGGTCCCCGAGCTGCCCAAAAACACTCACCAGGATAGCAAGCGGGATTAACTGCCCGTAACCCAGAGGAAGCTGGAAAGGGGTAGGGGCGAAGAATGGTACGCTCATCGCCATCGCAGCTCCAAGCCCCCCGACCGTTCCCTCCCAGGTCTTGCCAGGACTGATACCAGGAGCAAGCATGTGTCTGCCCAATCTTTTCCCGACG
>JAGYOC010000093.1 GCA_018399795.1 Dehalococcoidales bacterium | reverse complement strand
TCATCCTCATTCATGTACTCACGATGTTAATTCCCCTGTGTGTGATGGGCTTGCTAATTATGATATTTGCGTGGGAAGAGATCGAACAGAGATTTCACCAAGAGCAGATATCCATCCTGAGTTCAATAAAAAAGCAAGTGGTCGACAGACATACTGGAGCAATGGAAAATACACTGTTAGTCCTCTCGCAAGACGATGAGTTGTGGAGAATTCACGAAGAGCCGGAGGTACAGGATCGTATTCTTAAAAACTGGAAACTCCTTCAGGAAATATTTCCTAAGCGGGCCTGGATTTACTATGGCGATACCCAAAATCGTATTATTGTCTCACCCTCCTGGGAGCCGCCGGAGAACTACGACCTCAGAGAGCGCCCATGGTACACCGGAGCAAAAGAGAGCGGTGAGTTAACCTGGATTCAACCCTATACCGAGTTTATCACTGAAGAGACAGTCTTTACCGCCGCCGTCCCCATCCACAATAAGAAGGGTGATTTCACCGGAGTGCTGGCAATAGATACCTTCCTGCAGGATTTCTTTCAGGGCATGCGTACCGAAGCACTGAAAGAGACTTCTCAACTGGTCATAGTTACCCGCAGCGACGAGGCTATTCCCCTGACCCCTGAACAAGCGGAAATTGATACTGTAAACGATTCCTTCGAATGGAGTAAATTCTTTCGGAATGCCGACAGCAGCGGCTATATTAGCTTAAGCGGTACGTCCTATTATGCAGCTTTCCAAGAACTCACTCCTCTCCAGTTTTATCTGGTGAGCCTTACCCCCCGCAGTGCCATTATGAGCGAGATGGAAACCCTTGGCTACATCATAATCCTTGTTACCTTGATCGGAATTCTGGTGACCGGCACCGGAAGCATATATATCACCCGATATGTACTGTCCAACATAAAAAGCCTTAACTCCTATATGCACGATATCAGCCAGGGAGATCTGACTATTCGCACCTGTGTCTCCGGAAATGATGAGTTTCTTACACTTAACTCTTACATGAACACCATGGTTCAAACACTATCGCGGCAAATAGAAAGTCAAAAGCGTACCAACCAGGAGCTGGCCGAGAAAAACAAAAAACTGGACAAACTTGCAAATATGGACGGACTGACCCGCATTGCAAACCAGCGTTATTTTACGGAAATCATGCAGCACGAGTGGGAACGGCTGAGTCGGGAAAAACAGCCCCTCTCCCTCCTCTTTTTGGATATCGATTTTTTTAAACCCTACAACGACCATTACGGACATCAAGCCGGCGACGAGTGCCTGCGCATAGTGGGAGGCATCCTGGAAAATGTCACGCGCCGTCCGGCGGATATCGCGGCTCGCTACGGCGGAGAGGAGTTTGTGGTTCTGCTGCCCAACACCCCCTCCGATGGAGCCCAGCAAATAGCCCTTGAAATACAAAATAACTTAGCGCAAAAAGAGATTCCCCATGAAAAATCGGAAGCATCCCCCTACCTCACCTGCAGCCTAGGCGTCACAACCACAGTACCGAGCAATAATTCCTCCGCCGACTCGCTAGTGGAGGAGGCGGATAAGGCAATGTACGAGGCTAAAAGAAAAGGCCGCAACCGCATTGTTGTGAGTTCCTGATAATACCTACTATCCGGTACCGCTGGAAAACCCGGTATCCTTATTTATAAAAAATGCTCATCCCGTAGCCCCCCGGGGCCGCCCGGGCGCCGGGCCTGCCCCGGTAGCCGACCCGAATAAGCTTTGGGTCGGCGAGCTTACCACACTGCTTTATCTCAGAGCTTATTTCTCTGAGGATACAAGCATCCCATACTAT
>JAGYOC010000092.1 GCA_018399795.1 Dehalococcoidales bacterium | reverse complement strand
TGCCCCCAAGGGAATTCGAATCCCTGTTGCCGGCTTGAAAGGCCGGTGTCCTAGGCCTCTAGACGATGGGGGCACACGGTTCAAAGTATAGCAGAATGGATAGTAGTCGGGCAACGGGAATTGGCGGATACCTGGTTCATGCGGCAAAAATCAGGTAAATATATCATCCCCCATGAATATGCTAATATAAATGGACTAGATGCATAACATATTCGGCCTTATAAGACAGACCGGTAAGAAACGGGACTGGATGGCAGAAGTCCTCAAGGGTAAGGTCCTTCCCATACTTGGCATCGCCACCGTCGTCGTAATCACGATAATCATTATCCGCTACCGGGAGAGTATTGTTGCCCTCGGTGCTTTAAGCTACCCCGGCATCTTTGTGGGCAGCATGCTATGGAATTCTACCGTTCTAGTTCCCATCCCCAGTTTCTGGATATATTTCGGTCTAGGTACCATTCCAACCCTGCATTATGCCCTTATCGGACTTGCCGGCGGCAGCGGTGCCGCGGTGGGTGAGTTGACCAGTTATATGGCTGGATACAGCGGCCGGGTTATTATGAAGCTGGACAAGCGAAAGACGTACGAACGGGTGCGCCGCTGGATAAAGAAGGGTGGCTTCTGGGCTATCTTCGGCTTCAATATGGTGCCGGTCTTCCCCTTCGATCTCTTCGGCATAGCAGCGGGTGCCGTGCGCTTTCCATTATGGAAGTTTTATCTGGCCTGCCTGGCAGGAAGAACCATAGCCTATGGAGCGATTGCCTTTGCCGGTTACCAGGGGTGGATTCCCCCCATACCTTTTCTTGATCCGCCATAACAGGACCGCACTGGCGATACTGGAAATAAAGGCTGTCAGAAGCATTGCCGAGTACCCCGAACCGGCGCTACGGGCGTTGAAGAAGTCGATCATCGGCCCGTTCAGGCGGGCTAAAGCTGACCCCCCGGCTGTGGCGAGGTTGGTCAGGCCGATGTATTTTCCTGCTTCCCCTTCTGGTACCAGGCTTACCGCGAGGGCCCAGTTGCTGCTCATCAGCCCCCCGAAGCCAATGCCCATCAGTATGGAGCACAGCAGTAACAGGTGGTAGCTGTGGAAAAAGAACAGCAAGCCTATTCCGCAGGCGCTGATAACCCCCGAGATTACGGCTACCAACCTGTGTCCGAACCTGTCCGAAAGGCGGCCGGCGGGATAGGTTGCTCCCAGCATGCAGGCGCCCGAGACCAGGACAAAGTTGCCCATCATTGCGGCGGGATTGCTTACGCCGGCGACGTCACGGAAGAAATACAGACCGAATACCTGGAATGTGGTCAGGGGGATGATAAAGAAGAGACGGGAAAGCAGGAAGCGGAGGTAGTCGGGATTTGCCCTGGTGTCGATACGGAAGCATTGAGCTAGGATTGCCCGGAAAGGAAGCCTGGCTTTGCCCGTTGCGGGTTGTTCTTTGACCCTTGTCAGGGTATAAATCATTGTTCCTAGGAAGGCTGCCCCCAGTATACCCAGGCTCAGCCAGAGCCAGCGGGCTCCCCCGCCGGGAAGATAGTTGTTCATCAGCTGACCGGTCAGCCACACGAAAGTAACCCCTCCCAGTATATCGAGCAGGTTTTTCATGCCCGATGCGCGCCCCCTTTTCCCCTGTGGAACCAGGTCGGGGATCAGGGCCTGATATGGCCCCAGGGCGGTATTGGCGCTGGCCTGTAGGAGGTAATAGATGGTAAAAATAACTGGCAGGCTACCGGCAAGGCCTATGCCGGGCAGAAATGATAGCGTCAGTATGCCGCCGATAAAGATGAAGGGCCGTCGTAAACCCCATCTCGAGCCGGAGCGGTCGCTCATAAGGCCGGCTATGGGCTGAACGACGATAGCCAGGATAAGTCCGGTAAAGGTTAGTATCCCCAGGTAGGTAGCTTTCTGTGATTCGGGGACAAAGTCCATTATCCTCAGGGGTAGTATGATACTGTGCAGGCTGCTCCAGAGAGCCGTCATGGCAAAGCCGAAGATGGTAATCCTGATGTAGTCAGTCCTGCCGAAACTCCTCATCCGGTAATCACCTTCCCGATTTCATCATATTAGCACCGGGGATAAGCGGAATCAAAGGCGTTTCGAGGCCGATTTTGGTCTGTGCTGGAAATGGCTGGTATAATGGGCTTCTGAATGCGTTTAGGGGCAATCCGGGGACACGGTATTGCAGGTTCGACCATGGAACTGGAAAAAGAGCAGATAATAGAGTACTTCCGCCGCAGCTATACGTCCGCAGACGGGCTCTGGTTTGTCAAGGTTGAGGACAGGTACGGGTTTGATGTGGCTCTGGAGCTTGACCGCGAGGTATGGAAGGTGCTACCCAAGATACAGGCCCGGATGCTGAAGCATATGGGAAGGCTGGGTCAGGGCATGGAAGCCCTGCGCGAATGTCTGGAGACAAGGCTTTCCCTGGAGGGATTTCAATTCAGGACGGAAGGTATAGAGAATAGAAGTGGCTTCCGGATAGTTGTCAGTGAATGCCCCTGGTATAACATTCTGATCAAGTCCGGGCGGGAGAACATCGCCGCCACAGTCGGTGATGCCATATGCTACACCGAGTATCCGGTTTGGGCTGCCGAGTTTGGCGAGGGGATAGGTTTTAAAATGGAGAGGCAGATATGTCACGGTGCAAAAAACTGCATGCTCGAATTCACGCTCTAGGGAATAGTTGCCGGCCCGGAATACCAGAATTTGCTTCAGCCGCTTGGTAACAGGCCTCGGTATGCTGCCATTATGCGTCCGGTTACATCCCCTGCCTGCCCACCCCCGATGGTTTTTTCCTCTATCCGGGTAAGCGGCATTACTTCAATCAGCGAATTGGTCAAAAAGACCTCATCTGCCCCGAGAAGCTCATCCAGCGGTACGCATTCCGTGCGTACATCGATGCCCATTTCTTCCGCCAGCTCGACCACTGTATCACGGGTAATTCCGGGTAGAATCCCGCTATAATCATCGGGTGTTACCAGGGTATTGTCGCTTACCAGGAAGATGTTGCTCATACTCGCCTCGGCAAGGAATCCCTTTTCGTTGAGCAGTATCGCTTCCTGGACCCCCCGGCTTCTGGCCTGTTCTCTGGAGAGCAGGCTTTCCAGGTAGTTGGCTGATTTCAAACATGAGAGGGGGGACTGGCTGTTACGGCGGATAGTGGATGTAACGGCATGAAAACCCTTCCGGTAGGTTTCCTCCGCGGGGGGCTGGTAGTATTCCGCCGTGACCAGCAGGGTGGGCTTGCGCTTTTCCCCTGGTTCGGGAGGTATCTTTCCCTCGCCTGCCGAGACGGTTATGCGGACACGGGCTTCCCGAAGCCCGTTTGCCTCGAGGGTATCCCTTACCGCATTGCCCATTTCCTTTGCGTAGACGGGTAATCCCAGAAGCTCAGCGGACTTCGCAAGCCGGTTTAAATGCTCCTCCAGACGGAATACCCTGCCCGCATAGGCGCGCATGGTCTCAAAAAGACCGAAGCCGTAGAGAAAACCGTGGTCGAAAACGGACACCCTTGCCCGACCAGGCTCTATAATTTCCCCGTTCAGGTATACGACTTTACCCATTCTCTTCCTCCATACTCCACCTGGGCCTTATGAAGCTGAGGAAGTTCTTCAGTATACGGTGTCCGGTACCGGTCATTATCGATTCCGGGTGAAACTGCACTCCCTCGACGGTATATTCCCTGTGCCGGAGGCCCATCACTATACCATCGCTGGTCATCGAGGTAAGATCCAGCACTTCTGGGATGGTGTTTTCCGCTATTACCAGGGAATGGTAGCGGCCTGCTTCGAATGGCCTGGGCAGACCCCGGTATACCGTTTTGCCGTCGTGATATACCAGAGAGCTCTTGCCGTGGGTAGGAACGGGGGCACGGGCAAACTGGCCGCCATAGACATAGCCGATACACTGGTGGCCCAGGCAGACCCCGAGGATGGGAACGATGCCGCCGAAATGGCGGATAACCCCGTTTGATATACCGGCATCAAGAGGGGTGCCGGGTCCGGGGGAGATGATAATATGCGATGGCCTCAGGTTCTCTATTTCTTCCAGGGTTACCCGGTCGTTACGGTAGACCAGCGGTTCCCACCCCAGTTCCCCGAGATACTGGGCTAGGTTGTAGACAAATGAATCGTAGTTGTCGATCACTATCACCATATGAGTCAAATCACCTCAAGTTGCCCCGATGGTGAGGGCATCAATCAGGGCCCTTGCCTTGTCCAGAGTTTCCTGATACTCGGCCTCGGCGTCGGAGTCATAGACAACGGCCCCGCCCACTTGGAAATAGGACCGGTTTCCTTTCACCAGAAAGGTGCGGATGACGATGTTGAGGTCCAGGTCACCGTTGAAGCTCAGGTAGCCGATATTACCGGTATAGACGCTGCGCCTGGTCGGTTCCAGCTCGTCGATGATCTCCATCGAGCGCACCTTGGGAGCTCCCGTTATCGAGCCTCCCGGAAAGGTAGCCTTGATGAGGTCGATGCCGTTTTTCCCTTCCCCGAGTTTACCTTCTACGGTAGAGGTGAGGTGAAATACAGTGGGGAAAACCTCCAGTATCACCAGCTCGGTTACCCTGACGGTGCCATAGCGGCATACGCGGCCCAGGTCATTTCTTTCCAGATCGACAATCATAATATTCTCCGCGCGTTCCTTGGCGCCGTGGAGCAGTTCCCGGGACAGGGCCTCATCCTCCTCGGCATTTTGACCCCTGGGCCGGGTCCCCTTGATGGGGCGTGTTTCGGCACGGTCTCCGCTCAGGCGGAGGAACCTCTCCGGTGAAGCGCTCACCACGGTCAATTCCTCAAATCCGAGGTAGCTGGCAAATGGTGCCGGGTTGATGCGCCTGAGCCGCCGGTAGAGTTCGTAGGGAGCGATGGATAGCTCGGTCTCGAAGCGCTGGGAGAGATTGACCTCGAAGATATCCCCGGCAATGATATAATCCCTGGCCTTCTCAACCGCCCGGACGTATTCGGTGTGGGTGAATCCACCCTTGAGCTTTACCGGGCCGGCAGAGGGCGATTCCACATCTCTATCTGGTACATTTTCGGGTGTATCGATGAGCCTTTCTTTCATTTCCCGGAGGCGGGAATAGGCTCTGTTTATCCTTGCCTCCTCCTGGAGTTCGGGAAAACCGGTGGATACGATGTAGGCCCTGCCCTGCAGGTTGTCACATGCGAGTATCAGGTCATAGAAACCGAAGTAACATTCCGGCAGCTTGAGGTCGTCCACAGCGGTTCGGGGCAATCTCTCTATGAAGTGGCAGAGGTCATAGCTGAAGTATCCCACGGCACCGCCAACCAGAGGAATGGGGGATGAACGCTGCTCTATCCGGTAGATGTCGAGCAGGCGGTTGAGGGTGTCAAAAGGGTTGTCGGTAAGCCTGCTCTTCTCTTTCCCTTGAGTGATGGTGATATCGGTGCCGTGGCTTTTAATTATCAGAAATGGATTTGAGCCGATGAAGGAGTAGCGGCCCAGCTTGTGCGGGTCCATTCCGCTATCTAAAAAGAAACAGAATTCATCTTCTTGGAAGACTTCAAAGGCATCGAGCATCGACGAATTCAGGTTGATTTCCTCTATCAGCGGATATCGCGAGGGTTTGCTCATGAAACCAAAAAAAGCGAACGGGATTGCGCCGGCAGATTCATATTTCCTCCGGTTGAGTGCATCATACAACAGCAGGCTGTAACCGTCAATTTGGGCTGCTTTGGTTCCGGCTTAAGGGACGGATTCGGGCTATGCTATAATGCTATGAGGTAGTTGGAACCATGATTGAGCGTTTGGAGCAAATAGAAAGGCGCTATCAGGAGTTGACCGAGCGGATGGCCACTCCGGAGGTGGCCTCTGACGTTAAGCAGTTACAGGAACTGGCTCAGGAGAGGGCCGGTTTTGAAGAAACGGTAGCCAAGTACAGGGAGTACAAGTCGAAATCACGAACGCTGGAAGAGACTAGGTCAATGCTTGAAGAGGATCTGGAAGAGGAAATGGCCGGGATGGTCAAAAAGGAGATTGATGACCTGGAAGCGAATCTGGAGAGACTCCTTGCTGAAATGAAGGTACTCCTCCTGCCGTGTGATGCCAACGACAAAAGGGATGTTATTATGGAAATCCGGGCGGGCACCGGTGGTGATGAGGCGGCCCTTTTTGTCGCCGAGCTTTTTCGAATGTACAGCCGCTATGCTCAGTCCAAGGGCTGGACAATAGATATTATAGACAGCAACGAAAGTGAACAGGGAGGCTTCAAGGAGATAATATTCGAGGTCAAGGGCATCGGAGCTTTCAGCCGGCTAAAGTATGAAAGGGGTGTACACCGCGTACAGCGGGTACCTACTACCGAATCGGTGGGGAGGATACATACCTCCACGGTTACTGTGGCAGTCCTGCCTGAGGCGACTGAGGTTGAGGTTTCTATCAACCCGAATGATATCAAGGTAGATTTCTACCGGAGTGGAGGTGCCGGCGGTCAGAACGTGAATAAGGTGGCTACTGCCGTTCGTATTACCCATCAGCCCACGGGTATCGTAACCATTTGTCAGGACGAGCGGTCCCAGCTTCAAAACAGGAACAGGGCGATGGCTGTGCTCCGTGCCCGCCTGCTTGATATGGAACAGCAGAAACAGGAAGAGGAAATCACCGAACAGCGGCGGTCTCAAGTGGGCACTGGAGGGCGGGCGGAAAAGATACGCACATATAACTTTTCCCAGGACCGTGTATCTGACCACCGTATTGGCTTGACTCTGCGCAACCTTCCACGGATTATGGAGGGGGATCTGGACAAAATAATCGATAGCCTTATTGCCGATGATCAGGCAAGAAGGTTGGAGAAACAGGGGCTATGAACGTTACTGAAGCTATCGAAAGTGCCACAAAGGTTTTGGATAGGAGTCAGGTCGATGATGCCCGCTTGGAGTCGGAGCTGCTTTTGCGGCACACCCTGGGAATAGACCGCGTCCAGCTTTACCGGGAAAGCGGCCGTGGTCTGACTTCATCCGAAGAGGGCACCTTCTGGCGAATGGTTGAGCGGCGTATAAGCGGTGAACCGACTGCCTACATCAGGGGTAGCCGTGAATTCTACGGCCTTAGCTTTTACGTTGATGACAGTGTACTCGTACCACGCCCGGAAAGCGAGTTTTTGGTGGAGAAGGCTCTACAGATAGCGAAGAGCCGCCCGGTTGAGAAGGTAGTTGAAATAGGCACCGGTAGCGGCGCCATTGCCATCACCCTGGCATTGAATTTGGATGGAGCTGGGGTATATGCTACCGATATATCGTTGCCCGCGCTCAGGGTGGCAAGGCTCAACTGCGAGCACCACGGAGTCCTGGGCAGGGTACGTCTTCTGGCAGGTGATATGCTCGAGCCCTTAAGGGGCTCTTTCGACATTATCGTGGCAAACCTTCCCTATATCCCCTTACAGGAGGTTGTCAGGCTGGGCCTGGCGGATTTCGAGCCACTGGTCGCGCTGGACGGCGGCCGGTGTGGCCTGGAAAAGATAAACCGTTTGTGCTCCGTTGTGGAGAATTATATAGAGGTCGGCGGTTCTTTGCTTCTTGAGGTAGGGAGGGGACAGGCAAAGATGGTTGCTGAAACGCTGGAGGGGCTTTTCCCCTCTGCCACTTTAGAGGTTGTAACTGACCTGGCAGGTATTGACCGGCTGCTGGCGCTATCCCTGGCATTGCG
This sequence comes from Dehalococcoidales bacterium, assembly GCA_018399795.1. Next base: position 16,463 of record JAGYOC010000092.1, on the reverse strand, counting down.
CGCTGGATAGCAGTTCACCTTGACACGGAATCATGGCGCTGTGCTAGAATTCCCTTGGAGGATCTTTTAACCACTTATCTTTTCTCAGTCCACCGTGATAGCTAGCAGATGCTGGTATTTCTGGCTAGCCTGTGTTATTATTTTTATTGTATTTTTGGTGTTATGTCAGTTTCAGTCACAGAAACCCAGAAGCAGCGCTTGCGAGAATTGGGTGCTACTGATCTTAATGGCAAAGTATTCCGTGATGTCGAGGAGCGGGATGCGAGTTTCAGGGCGGTAGAGAAACGGCTGGTTGAGGAGGAAAAGAAGCGCCTGCAGCAGTTGCGTGATCAGCCTCTCCCTCCTATGATAGAACGCCTGGACCGAGCCCTTGCCGATAGTCTCCTTGGCGAGGGTTTTGTGCAGGTAGTTACTCCGATAATAATAACCAGGGATTTTCTGGAGAAGATGTCTATTTCGGCGGAAAGCCACCTGACAGAACAGGTCTTCTGGGTCGGCAGGAATAAGTGTCTCCGTCCCATGCTTGCGCCCAGTTTGTATCATCTCTGGACGAGGCTGGTTCGTCTCTGGGAAAAGCCGATACGCATTTTCGAAATCGGCCCGTGCTTTCGTAAGGATACCAGAGGCAATCACCACCTCAATGAATTTACCATGCTGAACCTTGTTGAGCTGGGTTTACCGATGGAGAGCAGGCCCCAGCGATTACGTGAACTGGCTGCAACTGTTATGGGTGCGGCTGGGATAAGCGACTACAATGTTGTATCGGAGCCAAGTGAGGTATATGGCGAGACGGTTGATATCACTGCTGGTGATGGTACCGAGCTGTGTTCGGCGGCTATGGGGCCGCATCCGCTGGATGGAGCATGGGGCATATTTGATCCCTGGGTGGGGTTGGGTTTTGGGCTGGAGAGGCTGGCAATGATAAAAAATGGATTTCAGAATATTCAGAGGGTGGGACGGGGCCTGATGTATCTTGATGGAGTCAGGCTCAATATTTGAGCAAAAAAACATGGGAGGTCAGACTGTATGATATGAGAACGGATACTCTCCTCCGGCAAAATGTATTATGGCTGGCCTGACCAGCGCTGGCGGAGAGCATCGGCTTGAGAAGGTAAAAATCAAAAATATAAGGAGAGTGAAATTATGGGAAACGAGGCAATACTGGCCGAGGCAAAACAGGCAATCATTGACTACGACAGCGACAAGGCAGCAGAAGTCGCGCACAAGGCACTTGATGCGGGGTTGAACCCCAATGCGATCATTACCGACGGTTTTGTCCCCGGGATTACCGAGGTTGGTGATCTTTTTGACCGGGGTAAATTGTTCCTCCCCGAGTTGATGCTGGCGGCTGAGGCGATGAAAGCGGCAACAGGGATTTGTATGGATGCCTTGCCCGCAGCGGAAGTGAAGGCAGCCAAGAAAGTGGTCATCGGGACTGTGGAAGGTGATGTCCACGATATAGGCAAATCAATGGTAGTATCCTTCTTGCTCGCCAACGGTTTTGAGGTCTACGATCTGGGCAGGGACGTAGCTATTGCCGATTTTGTCAGCAAGGCCAAGGAGGTGGGCGCTGATGTTGTTGGCAGCAGTGCTCTTCTCACCACAACCATGCAGAATCAGAGAGTACTCGAGGAAGAATTGAAGGAAGCCGGTATCCGTGATAAGGTTAAGACCATTGTCGGTGGCGCCCCCTGCAACGAGCCGTGGGCCAAGAGAATTGGTGCCGATGCCTATGCGGAAAGTGCCGTTGATGGGCTTAACAAGATAAAGAAATTAACCGGTTTAGCATGATAGGCTGGCAGTATTAAGAGTGGCGGTAAATAAGGATAGCATTAAAACAGAGGAAATACTGGATAGGGCTCTCTATGGGGCAGCTCTAGAGCGGGATGATATTCTGCACCTGCTCGAGCTTGACGAGCCGGAGGAAGTAGCAAAGCTATATGCTGCTGCCCGTGAGGTGAGAGAGCGTTATTTTGCCAACAAAATTTTCATTTATGGCTTTCTCTATTTCTCCACTTGGTGTCGAAACGATTGCGCCTTCTGTAAATACCGTATATCCAACCGCTTGTGTCCGCGTTACCGCAAGACGGATAGTCAGGTTATTGAGACTGCTCTTGAGATGATGGAATCTGGGGTGCACCTGCTTGATTTAACTATGGGTGAAGATCCCTTCTATTATCGTGGAGATGGTGGTTTTGACTCGCTGCTGGATTTGATAAAGGAGATCAAGAGGCAAATTCCCTTACCGATAATGATTTCTCCCGGAGCGGTTCCCGACAGGGTTCTGGAGAAGTTGTTTGAAACCGGGGCGGAATGGTATGCCTGTTACCAGGAGACCCATAACGAAAAGCTTTTTCATCAGCTTCGCCTGAAGCAAGGCTACCATGACAGGCTCAGGGTAAAATACAAGGCAGCCCGGTTGGGGCTGTTAATTGAAGAGGGGATACTGAGCGGGGTGGGTGAGTCCCTGGATGATGTCGTTGATTCGATAGAGGTGATGAAGAATATGGGGGCTCATCAGATAAGGGTGATGAACTTTGTTCCCCAGGAAGGCACCCCCATGTATGGTTTCCCTGCTCCCGCCAGGTCTCGTGAACTTAGGATAATGGCCGTTTTACGCCTGATGTTCCCTGACCGGCTTATTCCGGCATCTCTGGATGTGTACGGTATCCATGGGCTCAGGGGTAAGCTCGATGCTGGAGCCAATGTGGTGACATCCCTGATTCTGCCCAGGTCGGAGATGGTAGGTGTCGCTGAGAGCACCCTCGATGTTTCTGAGGGCTACCGCACTGTAGCAGGTGTAACCCCTGTACTGAGGGGACTGGGATTGGAAAAAGCGGAGCTTGAGGATTATATCTCCTGGATTGAGCGGGAGAGGAAGTGCTATATGGACCGATACCGTGTTGAAGAAAAGGCATTGATATGAGAGCGCTGATTGTAGGAGGAAAGTTGCAGGGGGTTGAGGCGGCCTTTCTGGCTCACGAAGCGGGCTGGGAGATGGTTCTGGTGGACCGCATTCCCGCACCACCGGCGTTGGGTATATGTCCGGCATTCTACTGCCTTGATGTTGTGGAGGAAGCCCCTGTGTTATGTCGGCTGCTGGATAAGGAGAGAATTGATCTTATCATACCGGCGCTGGAGGATAATGTCGCTCTGAGGACGCTGGAAAAGTGTGCGGGTGCGATGAATATCCCGCTTGCCTATGATGCTGCAGCCTACTCGGTTACTCATTCCAAAAGGCGTTCCAACCTTCTTTTCACAAAGCTTGCTATTCCCCAACCACGTAGCTGGCCGGGTTGCGGTTTTCCTATAATCGCCAAACCCTCCAGTGCAAGCGGCAGTCAGGGCGTAATCCGGATTGATAACGAAGAGGAGTTTGGCTGTTTCAGGGAGCGTGTGGGCATGGGAATAAGAGACTGGGTGCTGCAGGAATATCTGGATGGAATATCCTACTCTATAGAGGTGCTGGGAGTGGCCGGCAGGTATGCGGCGCTTCAGGTTACCGAGCTGGAGATGGATGACAGCTATGATTGCAAGAGGGTTATTGCTCCGGCCAGGATTTCCGGGTTGCTTGAGAAGCGTATCAGGGACCTCGCCTTGGAGCTTGCCAGCGGTATCAGGCTCAAGGGAATTATGGATGTTGAGCTTGTCCTTGACCGGGATGTCCTCAGAGTTTTTGAGATAGATGCCAGGCTTCCCAGCCAGACACCGGTTGCAGTTTACCAATCCACCGGTATCAATATGCTCAAAATGCTGGGAGAAATATTTGTTGACGGTATGTTATTACCGGTGCCGGAAATAAAGAATACTAGAAAAGTGGTATATGAGCATGTCATGGTTTCCGGAGCTCGCCTGGAGGTTCTGGGAGAGCATATTATGGCAGATGCCGGCCCACTGGAGGTGACACCGGGGTTTTTTGGAGCCGATGTTGGGCTTTCTGCCTTAGTTCAGGAAGATTTGCCCTTCGTGGCCACGGTGATTAATTCCGGGGCGACCGAGGAGCAGGCTTGGGCCAAACGCGATGGAGTGATGAAAAATCTCGAGCGTTATAGTGAATGGGCTGTTTGTCCGGAGGAGAGGTGCGCTGCCTCCGGTATTGCCGCTGTGCCTCTATCCAGGGGTTAGGTCGCGTGGCACGTTTAACGAGAGAAGATGTAGTTGATATTGGCGAAAGGCTATCCCGGTATGATGTTGAGCTGGTGCAAAGAACGGGCTATTCGCTGAAAGAGATTGCCGCCCTGTCCACTGGGAAGACAATCGAAGAGGTGCTTGATAGAGTATCTTCCCGGAGGATTGCCGTGGTTCCGATAACAACAGGAAGGGGTGTAATTGGTGGCTTCGTTGAGGCCGTTGCTGGCATAATAGGCCACCTTGGTGCGGATGTGTTTTGTACCGGGGGGAGCGATATAACTGGGATTGCGGAAGGAGTGGAGGGAGAAGCGGATATAGTTTTTATGGCTGATGATAACCAGTTCATTGCTCTCGAAATGACGGCAAGGAAAGTCGTGTATAATGTGGAGGCAACAGCCAGGGGGTATGTAACTGCTCTGGACGCTATGTCAGGTGGGCTGAATAGTCGGGAAGTGCTGGTGATTGGTGGGGCTGGGAGAGTGGGATGGAACGCGGTTCAGGCTCTTGCCGAAAAAGGAGCCAGGGTGAGCACCTATGATATTGATCTGAAGAGAATACGGCATCTCGCGGGAGGACATCCTGAAATATCCGTGGAGACCGATATCATTGAAGCCATGGAGCGGTATAGGCTTTTTTTTGATGCTTCGCCTGCGGCGGATAATATCAAGCCGTGGCACATAAAACCGGATACCCTGATAGCGGCACCGGCAACTCCATTAATGCTTGATAACGAGGCCTATGATATTGTCAAAGAGCGTCTGGTTCACGATAGTCTGGAGATTGGTGTTGCTACTATGTTGACCAGTGCCAGTTGCATTAATTGATGTGGACTGAGAAGGGGGGGGTTGATCGGAAAGATCGCACAGACTCTAAATTTGTGTAGCCGAGTGTAACTCTCGGACTCCCCGCCATAAAACGGTAGACAGGATTGAAAGGAAAAGATCGGTTAGGTGCAAAAGAAGATATTCTATCCAAAGAGGATCCCTCTTTTCAAGCTGATTGATAAAATCAAGCTCTGGCCCTCACGGACGGGTGTTCTCCACGGTATCAAGAGCTTTGAAGTGAGGGGTGACTCTTATGCCCTGATAACCACGCACTGTAACAAACAGATGATAGTGCGCAACTCAAAGAACAGTCATGCAGCACGCTGGCTCCGCAACAAGTGGTATGCCAAGACCTGTGATAAGTGTCGAGTTCCACAGTGGAAGATTGAAAAGTATTCCGTAACCGTTTTTAAAGGCGGACGTTTTTCCTCTTATCTCTATCAACAGTCCGTGGGAAGCAATGAATCAGCAGGTTAGTACTATTCTGATGTTCTGTCGGGCTATCTTTGAGAATACTAAAAGGAGGTTGGTATGTTCTGAAATTTCCATTTTTCCTGTAGTGTTTGGGTGGTGTTATATTTGAATAAAGGAGGTAATTGGTGATGGCAAAAACGATGCAGCGTTTGGGTGATGGCACTGTTATCGAGATGTCCGAAGAAGAAGTAAGAAAGGATGTTGTAGAGGGGACCAAGGATGCCGCTGACCGGGCAGAAGTCCCCGAGCTTAGTAATGATGAGATAGATCACGTTGTTGATATCTACACCAGCCCTAACAGGGTTGTTAGCGTAGAGCCAGGTAAAGAAGTAGTTCTTTCGCATGATGAAGGAACCGTGAAAATCAATGCCGGCGTTTCGGGTGGAGCCGGACTGGGCATAGATTGTGGCAGGCTGGTAGCCTCGGAGCTATACGAACGGGCTCTGGGTGCCGATATCATCGAGTATGGCCATATTGACTATAGCTATAAGCCTTTAAGGCCTATTCTTGCTGATGAGAGGATATTGGTGGAGCGCACCCTGCTGGTCACGGCAGCTCCCTTCTGGTACGGGGCTATGCCCAACCTGGGACTTTATACCCAGCCGGACGGACCCTTCCCCAACCCGACGGAACTTCTCAACAAGGGTATGCTCAAAGAGGCCCGGGAGAGTGCTGAGGGTATGGTAGAGCACGCCGTAAGGGATATGGTCTATATCGGCAGTGGTATCTACGAAGCAGGTGCTGACTGTATCAACTTCGATACCACCGGCGCCTTCGGTGATGTCGACTTTATGGCTACCCTGCAGGCCACCGAACAGCTGAAGAAGAAGTACCCCAACATAATAATTAATATCGGTATGGCCGGGGAGTTTGTTCTGGGGATACACGGAGGACTGAAATATGACGGGGTTCGTCTGGCTGGTCTATGGCCCCACCAGCAGGTCAAGCTGGCTGAGAAGGCTGGGGCAAATATATTTGGACCGGTATGCAATATCGTTACTTCAAGGTCCTGCCCCTGGAATATCGCACGTGTAATAACCTATACCAAGGAGTGTGTCAAGGATTCACAGATACCAATTCACAACAATATGGGTATGGGCGTTGGTGGTATTCCATTGAGTGACACACCACCGGTTGATGCCGTAAGCAGGGCATCCAAGGCGGCGGTTGAGATCTGCCAGCTGGACGGTGTGTAGGTAGGAATTGGAGATATCCATGGTATGCTGGAAGCTCATGCTATGGCATCGGGGATGGGAGGAATGCGTACCGCCGGAGATCTGGTGGCACGAATGGAGATGGCCAAGGGCATGAGAGTTCAGAAAGCCAAGGAGTACGTGGCCGGTAAACTCAATGTATCCATCAGGGAGCTTTCCGACCCCATCGTGATGGGTGCGGTACGGGATGACCTCAAACTTGGGCTCATTCAGCAGATGCCGGACAGGCCCAAGGGAATGGAGGCCAAATTCCGTATTGCCGAGCTGCTCGATATAGAGATAAACTCGGTGAATCGTTTCAAGGCAAAATCGGGTATGTCCGGTTAAACCGGATAAATACCATTAGGAGGTGATCGAAATAATAGTAGTCGGAGAATTAATCAATTCGACACGGAAATCGGTTAAGGCGGCGCTTGAGTCCAAGGATGAAGCCACTATCAGGCGGCTTGCCCGCGAGCAGAAAGAGGCCGGGGCGGATATTATCGATGTTAATACTGCCACCAGCATGGAGAATGAGGTCGAGGATATGAAATGGGTTATTGGTCTCATTCATGATGAGGTAGGTAAAGTCCGTCTGGCCATTGATAGTCCCAACCCCAAGGCGATGGAGGCTGGCCTGGAACTATGTCAGGAACGCCCCTTGATAAACTCCATCAACAATGATTCCCGGGAGAGGGCCTTCATTGATATTATCAAGAAATTCGATGGAGATATCATCGGATTGCCCATGGGGGGGAAGACAGGAATGCCCAAGACAGTTGAAGAGCGCCTTGAGGAAGTGGACATAATGGTCTGCAACCTGGATGAGGCTGGGGTGGATGTCTCGCGGCTTTACATCGACTCCATCGTGATGACTGTCGGGAGCAACCAGGAGCAGGGGCGTGCTGTTATCGAGAGTACCCGGGAAATCAAGAAGCGCTATGGTAACCGCGGGGTAAAGACATCGGTGGGTCTTTCCAACATCTCTTTTGGCCTACCTCATCGCACGCTTATCAACCAGGCTTTTTTAGCAATGCTTCTTGAGGCGGGACTGGATATGGCCTTCATTGATCCCAAGGATGTGGGGATGATGAGCGCTCTACGAGCTTCAGAGGCAATATTGGGGACTGATAGCGGGTGCCTCAAATACATCAAGCATGTTAGAAAGCTTTCCAAATAGCGGATATAGAAAATTTTGCCTCTGCTGATTTCGATGGCGGTACGCCGGTCAACCACTGGTGTATCGCCATCAGGAGGCAAAGCTAGCATGCTCAGTATAACTGCCTGACAAAAAAACATGTGGCAAAACAGCTTCTTAAGGGTGCGATGCTGGTTAGTCCGTTTCTGCCTGCTTTTCTGAGATGATTTTCTGAGCCACCTGATGGGGTACCTCTTCGTAGTGGCTGAATTCTATGGTATAGCTTCCTCGCCCCTGCGTTATTGATTTCAGGTCTATGGAATACCTCAGCATCTCGGCCAGTGGCGCCTGTGCTTCTACGACGTTGGTATCGCCCTCGGGGTTCATGCCCTGTACGCGCGCCCTTTTGCCGTTGAGGTCACCGATAATGTCTCCGGTGAATTCCTCAGGGGCCGTTATCTTTACGTTCATTATCGGTTCCAGGAGTATAGGCTGACCTTTGGCCAGTCCCTTCTTAAGTGCCTGTGCCCCCGCAATCTTAAAACATATTTCTGATGAGTCAACCGGGTGGAAACTACCGTCATAGAGTCTTATTCGCATGTCCACCACCGGGTACCCGGCCAGCTCACCCTCCGCCATTGCTTCATAGACCCCTTTCTCGACCGACGGGATGTAATTCTTGGGGATAGTACCGCCTACGATCTTATCCACGAATTCCCGGCCGCTACCACGGGGCAGAGGTTCCAGCTCAAGGAGAACGTGTCCGTACTGGCCGTGACCTCCGGTCTGCTTTTTGTGCTTGTGTTCGGTTTTGGCCGGTACGGTGATAGTCTCTTTGTAGGGGACTTTCGGAGTTGCGAGTTCTACGCTGACACCGAACTTGCGCAACATCCTGTCAGCAGCTACGGAGAGCTGAGTCTCGCCGATGCCGGATAGGATGGTCTCCTTGGTATCGTTATTCCTGCTTACCTGCAGTGTCTGGTCCTCCTCGGTTAATCTGGTAAGTGCGGTACCCAGTTTGTCAACATCGGCCTTGCTTTTGGGATGTACTGCCTCGGTGAAGATAGGCACCGGGAATTCAACCGGTGCTATTCTCAGAGGGCTATCCTTGCTGCCCAGTGTGTCTCCGGTGACAGTGGTCCCCAGTTTGGCTACTGCTCCGATGTCTCCAGCGCATATCTGCGGTACCGGCTCCTGGTTTTTGCCTCTCAGGAGGAACAGCTGCCCGATGCGCTCCATTTCACCCTTTGTTACGTTCCATACCTGTGAATTGCTATCGATGGCTCCGTGAAAGACGCGTAGATAGCTGAGCTTGCCGACATACGGGTCGGCCGTGGTTTTAAATACCAGGACGGCTGTTGGGGGTTCCTGGGTGGGGCTAACCGTGTCTGCTTCGTTGCCTGATTCGTCAACGGTGGCGATGTCCCTTTCTGCCGGCGAGGGCAGGTAATTGCAGATGGTATCCAGCAGCGGTTCTATTCCATTGTTCTGCAGTGCGGAGCCTGCCAGAATCGGTACTATCTGCCCATCTCTGGTGGCTTTACCCATGGCTCTGGTAAGCTCTTCCAGGCTGATATCTTCTCCGCCGAGGTATTTCTCGATAAGATCATCATTCGTCTCGGCTATTGCCTCGATGAGTTTCTCCCGGAAGGATTCAGCCTCTTCAGTCAGGGAATCTGGTATCTCAGATTCCTTTGCCGGAGAGCCCAGATAGGCCTTCATCGTCAGCAGGTCGATAGTTCCCCGGAAATCTTTCTGGGAGCCGACCGGTATTCTTATCGGTACGCATTGCTTACCGAATCTGGACTCGATTTGCTCGATGGTTTTATCGAAGTCCGCATTCTCACGGTCCATCTTGTTAATAAAGAAGACCCTGGCCAAACCCGACTGGTTACAGTAATCCCATACCTGTACCGTGCCCACCTCTACGCCGGAGGCAGCGCATACTGTGATTACGGCACCCTCGCTGACCCTGACAGCTGCCTTTACTTCGCCAACCATGTCGGTATAACCTGGGGTATCGATAAGGTTTATCTTTTTGTCCTGCCACTCGCAGGGGAGCAGGGCGAGGTTGAGGCTGATTTCCCGTTTTACTTCATCGGGGTCATAGTCAGATGTTGTCGTGCCGTCATCAACCCTGCCCAAGCGGCTGTTGATACCGACCGTGTAAAGAACTGCTTCCGATATCGATGTCTTGCCGGCCCCACAGTGAGAGAGCAAGGCAACGTTGCGGATATTTTCTATTGGGTATTGTTTCATAAACCGGTAGCTCCTTAAGTATAGTTCGCCGTGCTATTTTCCGGATTAAGTGCGGTTATGACTCAGGGTGCGTCACTTCATACGAGGAAAAAATATAGTCCAGGTCTTTCTTCAATGCGTCCATCTTTTCTACCGGAAAGAATTCCTCATCTATGCTGGCTATTACCCTGGTCTCACCGTTGGCTGAGCCAACGATATGAACCCTGAGGCACTCCTTCTCGGTTCTCCCCCGTGACTTGAAGGTCAGGTTCCCCCGGGAAATAAACGAGGATGTATCACCGGCGACAGTATATGTTTCCAGCTTGTTTTCCGCGAGGTCTAAGCCCTGATTCAGGGCGAAATCCTTCACTTCGTCATAAAGTAGCTCGGGGTTTACCCTGTGGTAGGTCTTCCGGAATTCCATAACTCCCCCCTTCTACAAGCTACACTTACCATTCCATGTTTGGTTATCTATTATACCGTATCGGCCTTTCGGCATCAATAATGGCTAAATGGGGGATCTCCATACTGTTAAAGTGAAACGTTTAGAAAATGTTTAGAATTGGAGGGGTTTCGTTTATATCATATTTAGGTTCACCATTGTAAAGTATCAAGAGGTGAATGTTGGCTAATCGCCAGCACTTATGGTCAGTTGTGGTGAAAAAAATCGGTTCCGTGATACAATATAGTTTTAGTTAAACCGATGACTTTGGGGGGTATTATAATTTTACGGGAGGTAAAAGTGAAAAGGTACATAAAATACGCTGCCCTTATGCTGGTTGGTCTGCTCGGGCTCACCGGTTGCGGTCAGGAGATGGCAGTCACCGTGAACCTGGAGACGCCGACCAACGGTGGCACGGTCTCTTCACTCACACCGATACTGGCCTGGGACTGCAATTATGCCGATGCCACCTACCGGCTTCAGGTATCGGAGCACGGCAACTTCCAGGACCTGATTATCGACGAGTCCAACCTGACCAGTCCCAGCTACACCGTGGCCAGCGGCAAGCTTGACGAGGCGAAGACGTATTACTGGAAGGTAAACGCCACCAAGGGAGGTCAGGTTTCATCCTGGACAGAGGCCTGGGCTTTCCAGACCCCGGGGTCTTCACCACCTCCCCCGGAGCCCGGTTACGGTACCATAGTGGTAAACGCCACTCTTGACGGAGCGGCATGGACCGGGGGCGTCAACTATACCCTGAGCGGACCGGATACCTATTCCGGTTCTTCGGCGACCCAGAGCTTCAGCAACGCACCTGCAGGAACCTATACCCTGGGCTATAACTCGGGTGGCCCGGCTGGGGTGGACTTCTCCAATGTGGCACCCTCTTCCACACAAACCCTGACGGAAAACGGCACCATAACCTTCACCCTGAATTTCGAGACCGGCACCACCACGGCGCTCCGGGTAAATGCTACCCTGGACGGGGCTTCCTGGACGGGAAAGGTCAACTACACCGTCACCGGACCGGAGGGATTTTCCGGCTCCTCCGTAGAGCAAACCTTCAGCAATGTGGCCAGCGGCAGTTACACGGTGGGCTACAACTCCGGTGGTCCGTCGGGGGCGACCCTGGCCAGCATATCGCCGCACCCGACACAGTCCGTGGTTTCGGGACACACCACCACCTTCACCCTCAACTTCCATTCCGAAAACACCAGCTCCATACGGGTCAAGGCCACGCTGGATGGTTCAACCTGGACTGGCAGCGTGAACTATACGCTGGACGGACCGTATTCCGACACGCATGGCTCGGTATCGGAAACGTTTAACAACCTCCCGGTGGGAACCTATACCCTGGTATATAACCACGGCGGGCCTCCCGGTGCGACCCTGACCAGCATAACACCGCAGCCGACTCAGACAACCTCCGCAGACCAGAGAACGACCTTCACGATGAACTTCGTCTCCCAGGCGGCGAGTACGGTAAACGTGAGGGCCACTCTTGACGGCGAGTCCTGGAGCGGTTCGGTTCTTTACAATATCAGCGGCCCGTACCGGGATGCCGATACCACGGTACCGCTTTCGCTAACCAATCTCCCTGCCGGAACCTACACCCTGTCCTATCGCTCGGGAGGACCTTCCGGGGCGACCCTTTCCGATATCTCGCCATCACCAACGCAGTCGGTGTCTACCGGACATAGCATAACCTTTACCCTGCACTTCCACTCCCAGGCAACCGGTACCATCGAGGTCAATGCCCTTCTTGACGGCCAGAGCTGGGAGACGGCAGTGGGCTCGGGAACAATAAGGTATGGTATCAGCGGTCCGGTGTCCGATTCCAGCACTTCGATGCCGGATACCTTCAGCGGACTGCCCTCGGGCAGCTATACCCTAACTTATCATGATGGCGGGCCCGTCGGGGCAACCCTGATCAGCATCTCGCCGCAGCCCACCCAGAATCTTCCCGCCGGCGGGAACATAACCTACACCCTGAACTTCCATTCCGAGCCGAGGGGCTCGGTGATGGTCAATGCTACCCTGAACGGTAGTGACTGGGAGGGAGACGTCAGCTATACCCTGAACGGGCCCTACGTGGACTCGCACGGCTCGGTGCCCTATACATTCGATAACTGCCCCGGGGGAAGCTATACCCTCAGCTACAATTCCGGCGGGCCGGGAGCACTGCAGAGCATCACGCCATCGCCCAGCCAGCAGCTTCCGGACGGAGGAGCGATAACGTTTACCCTGAACTTTGAGGAGCTTCTGCAATAACCATATGAAAAGGAGGATGGAATTATGAAGAAAAAACTAATGCTAATGGTCAGTTTGCTGGCTGTGGTGTCGCTTGCGCTCTTCGGCTGCACATCGGGAAGTGGTGGCGGCGGTACCGCACCCAGTTCGCTATCGGTTGATGAATCACAGTCCGGTCAGCAGGTAGAGATTGCCTCGGGCGGTACACTTACGGTAACTCTTGAATCCAATCGAACCACCGGTTTTCAGTGGGAGCTCAAGTCGGTCGGTGACACCTCCGTGCTGCAATCGCAGGGCGGTACCTACAACGCTCCGGATAGCGAGATGGTAGGTGCTGGTGGAGAAGCCATCTGGACCTTCGAGGCCATAAAGCCTGGTACCAGCAGCATATCAATGGAGTACAGTAAACCCTGGGAGGGGGGTACCAAGGCAGAGAAGACCTTCGACCTGACCGTAGTGGTCAAGTAGCGGCAAAGCGAATTGCTGAAAGTGTGAGTGTCAAGGGTAGGGGAGTCAAGCGCCCCTGCCCTTGAATTTTCGAGGAGGGTTTTTCGTGGCAGAGAGGTTTGTATTGCGTCAGATCGGCGCTGTCAGGAGGGTTATGTGAAATACAGATATCTATTAACGCTGGTTGCCGTACTTCCTCTGCTCGCCTTTTCGGGGTGCCAGTCTCCGGTGCAGACCACAGAGGCAATTAGCGTTGCGGAGTTGATGAATGCGCCGGTATATGATGAGAGTGTCAGCGTATATGGGGAGGTATCCCTGCTGGGGCAGCTAAATTGCCCCTGCTTTGAGCTTGAATCCGGTGGCGAAACGGTCAAAGTATGGTATGACCTTATGGTAGAGGACGTCCAGGCGGAGAGACTGCCGGTCAGTATTGAGGGTATTCAGAACGGTGACCGGGTGGTGGTCACAGGTGAACTCAAGACGGAAGGCCAGTACCGGCAGCTCAACGATTTCTGGGCCAGTGACATTGAGGAGACGGGATAGCTCACCTGCGACTACTGAAATTTATAGTATTGAGGTAATTAACGAAGACCGGCCACAGTCGCCGGTCTTCGTCTTTCAGTTGTAGAGTGATATGAATTATAGAAGATGCGACGGTCACATTAAATTAGTGACATTGGCCGCTATCTGGAGATTGTTGTAACATAAATAGGAATGCAAAATTTTTATAGCGGGGATAGTTGATGGGTATCAAAGGCAGGATGTTCCTGCTTGTTGCGTTTCTCTTTGCCATTCTTTACGGGGTGGTTACCGGGATCGGTGTCTGGGCGGGTGCGGGAAGCTTCGCCATATATATTGTTCTGGCCTTCGTGTTTATCGGCATCCAGTACCTGGTCAGCCCCTATATAGTTGCCCGGACCATGAGGGTAAGGTGGGTTTCGGAAAAGGAGGCTCCGGAATTACACCGTACAGTTGCCGGGCTGGCGCGGGAGGCACAGATTCCCCGGCCCAGGCTCGGTATATCGGAGGTTTCCATACCCAACGCCTTTGCTTTTGGCCGTACCCGGAAGGACGGGCGTGTCTGTGTTACCCGGGGCATACTCAACCTGTTGAACGGAGATGAGCTGAAGGCTGTGCTGGGGCATGAGATGTCACACATCAAGAACAGGGATATGCTCACCATTACCCTGCTTTCCGGTGTACCTCTGGTGATGTACTGGATAGCCTGGATTTTCATGCTGCGTGGTGCCTTCGGAGGTCGCGGGCAGGGTACCGGCTATGCTGCTCTCATAGGTCTGGGTGCATTCGGACTCTATTTTCTCACCAATCTCCTGGTTATGTGGGGTTCCCGCATACGTGAGTATTCCGCCGATACGGGCAGTGTCCGCCTGGGCAATATGCCCCATCACCTCGCCTCCGCCCTCTATAAGCTGACCTACGGCAGCGCTCGCTTGAGGCGTAGTGCGGAAATGAAACGGGTTGAGGGTGTTCGGGCGTTCTTCCTCAATGACCCGTCCCGTGCCTGGTATGAAATAAAGGAACTATCTCAGGTTGACAGGGATATGAACGGAGCTATCGACTACGATGAGCTTGCCGAGTTGCGCCAGAAGACGGTGAGTTTGAAGAGGTCGGAGAAGATGATGGAGCTTTTCAGCAGTCACCCCAACATGCTCCGGCGCATCAAGCACCTCTCCAGCATTATCGCTTGACTCGGGGGATGGCCTCGGAATTTATCCTGGTCGATGCACTGAACTATATGGTGATATAGCCTATCGGGCTCGCCTACTTCTCCGCCGCAGGATAGACGCCAGCGACATTATACCTATTACAATGAGAAAGACGGGAGGCCGGAATGAGGGCGTGGAACTCCCCGCTTGGGGAGTGATGGCAGTTGATGGGACGGCCGGTTCCTTCTCGTCGACTGCTTCCTCACCTATTTCATAGGCGGCCAGGCTGGCACCGGTAAGCTCCGCAGGTACCCAGCCCAGGAAATTGTTCTTGCCGGTTGCCTCTGCCCAGAGCCACCCGGCTTCCCCGCCCATTTCGAAAACCGAGGTTGCCTTTTTGTAATCGGGCAGGTAAACCATCGCGGCCGTATGGCCTTCAACCAGTGCTATAGCCGAGCGCAGGCCGGCACCGCGGAACATCACCGCCAGCAGAACGGCGCTGTCCTCGCAGTCGCCGTAGGCAACCCCCTTCTGGCGGATACTGGTGGCCAGCTCATCGGCGTTCTGGGCAAACTCCTCGTAATGGAACTGGTCGATATCCGGAGTGTATTTGACTCGGTCTCGTACCAGACGAAAGATGGCTTCTGCCCTCTCCGTCCGGTCGGGGTACTCTGCGGCCATACTCTCACCCAATTCATAGGCTATGTCGAGCTCTTCGCCCAGGCTCTCGAATACTATCACCGGGCGGAATGAGTTCTCCGATAGCTGGTAGAAACCGTCTCTGCCGTAGGACCTGGTCCGGTATATTCCCCAGTCGTCATACACCTCGTCGCCCGTCTCGTTGAAAACGGAGGAGGGCTTTGCCAGTGCCTGGTGTGTTGTAGCCAGCCCGGCTATTAACAGGGATAGGGATAAGACGATGGCCGTGGTTTTCTTCATAGCGGTGTGGTCAGGGCGGCGTGCAGTATCAATCCGAAAAATATGAGGTAGCCAAAGACATAGACCCCCACGGCGTTGGGATTTCGGGTTATGTTCAGAAATGGTATTTTAGGGGTTAGTTTGTCCACTATGCGCAGCAGAGCCAGGCCTATTAAGAGGCTGATAGCAAAGCTGATTGCGGCCAGCCCCCAGGTTCTGAAGTCAAAGATAAAGCCCAGGGGGGATACACCGATGGCGGTGTGGGCGGTAGCCGCGCCGTGAATAACCAGACCGATCAGGATAAAGAACCCGGCGATGAAAAGGCCGGTGGCCAGGGGGCTTTCCCCGATGCGCTCGCGTTCCCTGATTTCCGGGGTCAGCGTATCCAGGGCCTTGATACCGAGCCAGGCCAGGAGGGAGCAGATGGCAACCAGTACCGCAATTCTGCTTATCCACATCAGTACAATCATCCAGTACGGGGTTGCCAGACCTATCTGTTCCATGACCGGCCCTCCTTGATTCAGTTGCCGTTTTTATTCGCTATCCCAGGCATTTCTGCCGATAAGGGGCACGAACCGGCAGCTACCCAGGTTCTCCACAGTTCCCCTTTTTTGCCCGCGGGTAACCCGGTATAGCTCCTGCATATATCGCGAACCGACGGGTATTACCATCCTGCCCCCGGGCCTTAACTGATCCGTAAGTTCCTGTGGTATTTCGGGAGCGGCGGCGGTGACCATAATG
>JAGYOC010000091.1 GCA_018399795.1 Dehalococcoidales bacterium | reverse complement strand
ATGCCTATTCGGAAGCCCTGAATGAAATAGCCGTAGAATAACAGTTTATTGTAAAATGCTTTCAGTATTACTGTATCCCGTAACTTTTAATTTTATATCACAGTTGGCAAATGCGTGCAGACGGAATTCGAATGCGGCTCAAAATTGAACGGGATTCCGAAACAGGTTTCTGTTTCGGGGTAAAACGGGCTATCGATATAGTAACCGAGAAGGCTCGCCAGCTTGGTACAATAGAAACCCTTGGAGCGATTGTGCATAATCGGCCAGTACTCCAGGATCTGGCCGATATCGGGATCAGAATAGCCAGGGGCCTGGACGATATCAGGGGTAATGTGATAGCTACCAGCGCACATGGCGTTAGCCCCAAGGTTGAAAGTGAGCTTGAGGGCCGGCATATCGAAGTCGTCAGCACCGTTTGCCCCTTTGTACAGCGAGCCCAGATGGCCGCAAAACGGCTGGCAAATGCCGGGTTTTATGTAGTGGTATATGGTGATGCCAATCACCCCGAGGTACAGGGTGTTATTGGCTGGGCGGAGGGCAGAGGCATAGCTACCCTGGACGAAAGTAAGGTCTGCCGGGCTATAACCCCACCATACCGAATTGGCATATTGTCCCAGACAACGCAGATACCAGCCCATTTTACCGACTTTGTCAAAAAGGTTGTCGAACTTGCCCTTACCAAGGATAGCGAGATTCGCGTCATTGATACCATCTGCCACGAGATAAGGAGGCGCCAAGCCTCTGCCTTCGAGCTGGCCGGTAGAGTGGATTCGATGCTTGTTGTCGGGGGGCGTAACAGTGCCAATACCAGCCGGCTGGCCCGGCTATGTTCCAGAGTAACCCGGGTCCGTTTAATCGAAACGGCAGAAGAGATTGACCTATCCTGGTTTGAAAACGGCCATCACGTCGGCATAACTGCCGGTACATCTACATCGGAAGATACCATAAGGAATGTCATAACAAGATTGAAAACCCTATCCTGACAAGAAATATTACGCGCTTTTATCACTTTCGCTTTCGTGGTAACCCTGCTTCCATCCCGAGACAAACAGGCGCGTAGCCCGCTCGGCAACGTCAGAAATGAGTCTTTCCGCCATTTGAACACATCTTCCATAGCTTATTGGGCCGGGTGCGATGCTGAAAATAGCGTCGATTCCCTCCTGATATACCGCCGGGTAACCGCTACCTATTTCACCCACAATTGCAATCGCGGGCAGGCCGAATTGCCCGGCCTTTCTGGCCACCCCCACCGCTGTCTTTCCGTAGCTGGTTTGGGCATCGATTCTGCCCTCTCCGGTAAAAACCAGGCTGGCTCCTTCCATCTTCCCGGCAAGATCGGTTGCCTCAATTACGATATCAATGCCCGGCACCATTCTGGCGTTGATAAATGCCATCATACCTGCTCCCAGGCCGCCCGCTGCACCGGCCCCCGGTTTATTTTTGACATCTATACCAAGCTTCCCTTTGATAACCGCAGCGTAGTGTTCCAGCGCTCTATCGAGTTCCGCCGTCATCTCCGGTGTTGCTCCTTTTTGTGGTCCGTAAGTAAATGAGGCACCATCAGGACCGCACAGAGGGTTGGTCACATCACTGGCCAGGATAATATCGCACTCAGCAAGGCGCGGGTCCATACCGGCAGTATCTATTTTCTCAAGCTCAATAAGAGCAGCGCCTCCAGGGGCAAGGCTTTCACCGCGCTTATCGATGAGGTTGATACCGAGGGCCTGTGCCATCCCGGCTCCGCCGTCATTGGTAGCGCTACCGCCTACGCCGATAATAAATTTCCGGCAACCGTTATCCAGGGCATCAATGATCAGTTCACCGGTACCGTAAGTACTGGTAATCAGGGGATCGCGCCTTCCTTCCGGAACCAGCTCGAGACCGGAAGCCGAGGCCATTTCAATAACAGCAGTAATGCCGTCGCTGAGCAGAGCCCACCCGGCCGTGATACGACTTCCTGTAGGGTCGGTCACATCTACTGATACGATTTCACCACCGACAGCGTTTACTATGGCCTGTATTGTACCCTCACCACCATCGGCCATGGGGACAATAATGTTCTCGGCATCCGGTATTGCCTTCTCAACACCCCGGCCAATTGCCCTCGCCACCTGAAGAGCAGACAGGCTTCCCTTGAATCCCTGTGGCGCTATGACGACCTTCACGATATGGATACTCCTGAGGATAGCATCCCGTTTGAATGCTGTGCCAGCCCGACAGGTCCATTATATTTCATTTCCCCAAGCGGTGAAAAACAATCCCCATTTTTGAATTTGAAATGGATTACATACTGTCCGGTTGCTTTGACACATAAGGCAATATTACCTATAATTGGGATTATTATGTTTACAGAGAGAGATTTTGTCGGATAAGAGCAAGCCGAAGGGGATTAATCAGGAAAAGGGTTTGGATGCCGGAGATATTGAGCGTCAGCTCGATATGATAGATCAGCGTCTGGACAATATCGATTCGGTGGTCAGCGCCGTCGTCGAGCGGGTAATGAATCAACCACTGGTTATCAATGTAACCTGTCCTCACTGTGGAAACAATATTGAGATTGCCGTTATGGGCAATATAAAGCCATCCGCATAACAGAGTCCAGACACGTTTTCTATGATATCTTCGTAAATCTTTCCATAATTTATCCTCAAGTATAATGGTGACATACCTTCCCTTATTCCCCGGCAGAACCAATCCCAAAATATGATTCTTTAAAAGCAAAAAGATTTGACTTTTGCACCAGCAGCGTATATGCTGTTAAACTGATTAATAGGTACTATATTTACAAAGGAGTGTCAAGTTGAAAATATTGCTAGTTTATCCACAGTATCCAGACACATTCTGGAGCTTCAAGCATGCATTGAAATTCAGCCACAGCAAGGCATTGAATACCCCGCTGGGTCCGCTGACAGTAGCCGCGATGTTACCTGAGGACTGGGAGAAGAAGTTCGTCGACATGAACGTAAGCAGGCTCAAGGATAAGGATATCAGCCAGGCTGACTATGTCTTTATCAGTGCCATGGTGGTACAGCAACAATCCGCACGGGAGGTTGTTGACCGCTGCAAGAAGCTGGGCACCAAGGTCGTCGCCGGCGGTCCCTTCTATACTACCGGGTATGGTGTGTTCGATTTTGACGGGATCGACCACCTTATACTGAACGAAGCGGAGGTAACACTGTCTCTTTTCCTGAAAGACCTGGAGAATGGCTGCCCCAAGCAAATCTACAAAACAGAGCAGAGGGCCGATATAGGCAATTCGCCCACCCCCCTGTTCTCACTGGCCAACCTGAAGAAATACGCCCAGGTTACTGTCCAATATTCAAGGGGTTGCCCCTACGACTGTGAGTTCTGCGATATCATCGTTATGGACGGGCATAAACCCCGCACCAAGAGCAAGGAACAGATGCTCCGGGAACTGGAAGCGATATATGCTCAGGGTTACCGTGGCAGCATATTCGTTGTCGATGACAATTTTATCGGCAACAAGAGAAAGCTTAAATCAGAAATTATGCCCGCCATAATTGAATGGCAGAAGGAAAAGGGTTATCCCTTCCGTTTCCTTACCGAAGCATCGGTTAATCTTGCCGATGACAATGAACTTATGCAATTAATGTCCGACAGTGGTTTCACCCGTGTCTTTGTCGGCATCGAAAGCCCGAACGAAGAAAGTCTGACCGAGTGCCACAAATTTACCAACAAGAACCGTGACCTGATAGCCTCGGTCAAGAAGCTGCAGAACTACGGCTTTGAGGTCATGGGGGGCTTTATCGTCGGTTTCGATAGCGACCCGATTTCGATCTTCAAGAGCCAGATCAATTTCATTCAGAACAGCGGCATCGTCACCGCTATGGTAGGCCTGCTCAATGCCCCTCCCAAGACCAAGCTGTGGCACCGGCTGACCAGAGAAAACCGTGTACTGCCGGAGGGAAACGGTGACAATACCGATGGCACCACGAACTTCATACCCAAAATGCGATATGATGTCCTCATGAATGGCTACAAACAAATCCTGCAGACAATATATGCACCCAAGGAGTACTACGAAAGGATAAGGACATTCCTCAAGGAATACCATCCCAACAGTGAACTTGGTTCCCGGTCCAGGCTAAAAGCCCACCACATCGTAAGCCTGATCAAGTCCAGTCTGTTCCTTGGTATCAGGGATAGAGCCAGGGTAGAATACTGGAAGCTTATATTCTCCACACTGATCAGGTATCCCAGGCTTCTCGGTTTATCGGTAACACTGGCCGCACAGGGATTTCACTTTCGCAAGGTATACGAGAAGATAAAAAACATACCGGTTGATGACATCCTGTTAGCCAAACAAATGGAGTTGATGGACGGCAGGTCGCTTTAATCGGTCACACGCCGGGTATTCCTGACCACATGCTGTATCCGAAGTTGTAAGCATACCCCAACGGGATGCTGCCTGGCATGTTCATATGCTACTTGGTGGAGAGAGCACTGACCGAGCCCAGGACTCCATTCACAAATTTGGGAGAACTTTCGCTGCCAAATTTTTTAGCCAGCTCAACAGCCTCGTTGACAGCTACCTTGAGCGGTATCTCTTCATCGAATAGGATCTCGAATATGGCTATCCTGAGAATGTTTCTATCAACGGCCGGAATCTGTTCTATCGGCCACGCGGGAGCGAAACGCGCGATATTCTGGTCAATATACTCACTGTTGGCGGCAACACCCCTTACCAGATACCGGGCGAATTCGGCATTGGCCTGATTGAGAAACGCGCTGTTAAGAATATTGGTGATGGCCTGTTCCAGTTCGTGGCCGGAGGAATCTGCTTCATAGAGCGACTGTAAAGCGAGCATCCGCGCTTTTCGACGTTCCTGCATAATAAGCACCCCCGGCATTACCATGATTCTGGCAATTAAGTGGCACCTGCACCGATTAACAACAAAACCAGAGTCGATTTCACCGGCTGGTATATTTGTTCACGGACTCGCTGTCACTGATATTTATGGTACTGACATCGCTGTTGATTCTCTTTATTAAACCGCTGAGCACTTCTCCGGGGCCGATCTCGATAAAGGTTGAAATACCGCTGGCTATCATATACTCGACGGAGCTTTGCCACTTGACACCGTTACACAACTGATCGAGCAACTCTGTCTTAACCTGCTCGGCAGTCGTCATTGGCATAGCCGTGGTGTTGGCCACGACAGGAATAACCGGGTCCTGGAAAGATATCCCGGACAATATTTCCGACATCCCATCCCTGGCATGCTGCATAAGAGGAGTATGAAAGGCGCCGCTTACCGCCAGAGGAATAGTACGGCGAGCCCCCCTTTCTCTGGCCAGCTCAGTAGCACGTTCCAGGTTTTCCCCAGCTCCGCTTATAATAAGCTGTTTTGGGGAATTAATATTGGCCAGCCAGGTACCGGTTTCCTCGCATACCCGGGCCAGTGACTCCTGCTCAAAACCGATTACGGCCACCATCCCGCCGGGCTGTATTTTTCCGGCTTGATGCATCAGCCTGCCTCTTTCCCTGGCCAGATATACCGCGGTGCTGAAATCAATTA
>JAGYOC010000090.1 GCA_018399795.1 Dehalococcoidales bacterium | reverse complement strand
ATTTGGGCTTGGCGGTCTAAACTTAGCTTGTTCATTTGCCTATCCTTTATTGAAACTGACTATATTATACCAGACCGCTTAAGCATTGTCAAGTCTTTTTTGTCGCTGATTTATTGAAAGTTAATTTGGGGTGTTGACTATGTATGGGATATGCTATGATTCATTAGGGGAAGATGAGGGGTTGGGAGAGTTATTTGAAAGGCATTGGAATATGACTATTATAGCTGCTATAAAAGAGTCTAATGAATCACTTTTAGTTGGTGCGGATACAATGGCCACTGAAGACGATGGGATGAAAGATACTCTGGCCACAAAATTATATAATCATAACACCCATAAAATTGCCTGGGGATGTAGTGGGAATGGGGAAATTGCTAGGCGGGAATTTACACCGTGGATGCAATCATTAAGCATAAATGGTAATTGGGAATCGCTTAAAAATATTGTTGGGGATAAAATTGCTGAACTTAATGGCAGACAAAGGGAAAGGGCTGAGAAGGCTAGAGTAGAACCAAAACCAGAACACTTGATAACGTGCCTGTTTGTAGGATGGTTGAATAATGAACCTAATATATATGAATTTACAAATGACGCTAGGGTTCATTCTTATATGGAAAATGGATTCTTTGCTATGGGTAGCGGAGCAAAGATTGCCTTTGGTGCTTACGTTGCTCTAAAAAATACCTCAGGGACAGCCGTGGATAAATTTAAATTAATACTTAAAGCATCGTGCATAAAAGCTATTAGTTGTGGGGGAACGATTCATATTAAGAGGGTGGCAAATAATTTGATAGAAGACATTACTTAGACCACCTAGCTCTAGCAGCTCTCTTAGCAATCTCACTTCTTTGTTCGGGTGTTAATTTGTTAGCCCTAGCCTTACCACCTTTTAATCCACCTAATCTACCTAGAGCTACAGCGTTGGGGTTCTTACCTTCGGTGTCTAGTGGTTTCTCTGGTTCAGCCTCTCCAGTAGCTTCTTTTACTACCCTAAAAGCTGTTACCGCAAAATCGTGTTCTTTTTTCTTCATATTTTAAGGGTATCATAAGCGGTCAAGCATTTCAAGAGGGCTTAAATTGAAAATGATACACTACCCGGTAATTATTGACTCAACAAATTGACGGAGGTTAGAATTGCTTTGGAGGTTGTGTGAAATGCCATTATACGAGTATCTCTGCCCCGTTTGCAGGTCAAAATTTGAGCTTTTACGCAAAGCAAGCCAGATGGGCGATGAGGCCAGTTGTCCCCGTTGCCAGTCCACCTCGAAAAGGGTGTTATCCACCTTTCAAGCACTCTCCAGAGATGCCCACGGATTCATTACTCCTGCCGTGGGCAACCCCTGCACAGGGTGCAGTACTGATAGCTGCCAGAGCTGCAATCTTTAACGGTCTCAGGACATACCGCCGCTTTCATCACTGTTTTTCCCACTACGCTTGAGGTAAATAACACCAGACCCACACAGCGCTCCAGCTATCGCCGCGCTTATTCCGCCCAGCATCAGCGCAGCATCATACCAAAAACCCTCCGGAAAGAGCATTATCAGATAGTCCTCCCGGGGATCAAGCATCCAGAACTCATTGGTGAAGGCAATAAGGTGAAACCTGGTAAACAACGAGTTAAAGTCAAAAAGCATCGAACCGGCACCGAGAGCGATAATTGTGCCCAGAGTAACAAGTGACCCGATAACCACCGAACTTGCCAGTTTTCTCCTGTACCGACCCCTTCGCCAGAAAAGACAGAAGCCGGCATAGATACCGGTATAGACCGCCGTCCCCATAAGGAGATGTCGATTCATCCCTACCAGCGCCTTAACATCTCTGAGGTGAATTATTTCCCGCTCGCTGAACAGGGATACTTTTTCCCCATTTCTGTTAACGGTGAGAGCAATATATTCATCGGAGGAATTGAAGTAATCGATCAGGCCACGGGCCACTTTTTCAAGTTCCGCCTCATCAAGACCGGTGGATTCGCTGACACCATACTTTGCGAAGCCATCCTCATATAGCCACATGCTGTTGAATTCGACGTTGATTACTGCCGACATTATGAGAGGGGGGAGACTAAAGATAAACAACCACCTGGCAATATTACCCGGAACCTTCATGAAGCCATCTCCAGTACTATTTCTCAAATTCTACAGACTAACACTCAAAAACAAGGAATACCCGGCAACCAACCCTATGTTATAATAACACCGGGAGTGAAATAGAGAAATATCCTCCGGCTAGAGAAAGGTCCTCATGTTTACCCACCTCCATGTTCACACCGAATACAGCCTGCTTGATGGTATGTGCCGTATTCCCCAGCTCGTTAATCGGGCCAAGGAACTGGGCATGGACAGCCTGGCAATCACCGACCACGGCGTAATGTACGGGGCCATCGAGTTCTATGATGCCGCCATAAAAGCCGGCATCAAGCCAATCATAGGCTGTGAAGCCTATCTCACCCCCGGTGACCGCTTCAACCATACCTCCCGGGGAAAAGACTACTACCATCTGGTACTCCTGGCCAAAAACAAAACCGGGTACCAGAACCTGATACAGCTCGTCACAAAGGCACACCTGGAAGGTTTCTACTACAAACCAAGAATGGACAAAAAGCTGCTCGAGGAGTATCACGATGGGCTGGTTGCCCTTTCAGCATGCCTGGCTGGCGAGATCCCCCGCCTTATCAATTCAGGTCGCATCGACGAAGCGAAGGAATCTGCCCGCTGGTACCGGAATACCTTTGGCGATTTCTACCTGGAGATACAGAGACACCCCTTAACCGAGCTGGAACGAGTAAATCAAACCCTCATCAGGATGAGCCGCGAACTGGATATACCCTTGGTAGCCACCAACGACACCCACTACATCAACCGTGAGGATGCCCAGGCCCATGACCTTTTGCTCTGCATAGGCAGGAACACATCCATATATGACGAGAAGAGAATGAAGATGCCGGGTGATTTCTTCTATCTACGGAGCCCCGACGAGATGGCCGAGCTTTATCGGGATATTCCGGAAGCGATAGAGAATACCGAGAGAATTGCCCAAATGTGCAACCTGGAGCTCGAATTCGGACGCCTGCACCTTCCTGAGATAAAACTACCGGAGGGTAAAACATCCAACCAGTTCTTGAGAGATATCTGCTATCAGGGTTTCGAAACTCGATACCCCAACCCAACCGAGGACATCAAGCAGCAGCTGGAATACGAACTGGAAGTAATCGAAAAAACGGAGTTCGCCAGCTACTTCCTGGTTGTCTGGGATATAATTACCTATGCCAGAGAACGAGGTATCCTTTTCGGCGTCAGAGGCAGTGCTGCCGCCAGCATTGTTCTATACTGCCTGGGCATAACCGAAATAGACCCCATCAAGCACAGGCTGGTCTTTGAAAGATTTCTTAATGTGGAAAGAAAAGAGATGCCGGATATCGACCTTGATTTCGAGGACGAACGCCGTGACGAAATAATAAACTATGTGTCGCAAAAATACGGTGCCGACCATGTCGCTCAAATTATCACCTTCGGCACACTGGGTGCCCGCGCAGCCACAAGGGATGTAGGCCGTGCCCTTGCTATGTCCTATAGTGATGTCGACCGCATTGCCAAGCTGGTACCACCCACACCCGGTATGACCCTGGCACGGGCAATTAAGGAAAACGGCGAACTCAGCAGCATCTACCAGCAGGATACCATAGCGCGCAATCTGCTGGATTCAGCCGCAAAAGTAGAGGGTATCGCCCGCCACGCCAGTACGCATGCCGCCGGCATGGTTAT
This sequence comes from Dehalococcoidales bacterium, assembly GCA_018399795.1. The sequence goes on along the minus strand of JAGYOC010000090.1, from coordinate 3,718 downwards.
CGCCAGAGACCCCCTTACCGACAATGTCCCCCTGCAGCATGTAAGCAAGGGCAATGGGCAAGCACTGGTAATGACCCAGTTCAGCATGGAGAACATCGCCCGTATCGGACTTCTGAAAATGGATTTCCTGGGGCTCATAAACCTCAGTATTCTGGGCAAGGCCAGGGATATCATCAACCAGAACCACGACGTCGTCATCGATCTGGGCAATATTCCGATGGACAACAGGAAGACCTTTGAACTACTCGCTTCCGGAGAAACTTCCGGCGTTTTCCAACTGGAGAGCAGCGGGATGCGCCGCTATATCAAAGAGCTCAAGCCAACCACCTTCAGCGATATAGCCGCCATGGTGGCACTCTACCGACCGGGACCAATGGAACATATCCCCACCTTCATCAAAGCCAAACATGGCATCGAACCGATACGCTACCCACACCCTACACTTGCCAGTATTCTCGAGGAAACCTATGGGGTAATCGTATATCAGGACCAGGTACTCTTTATTGTGAGGGAATTCGCCGGCTACAGCCTGGGCGAAGCCGATATCTTCCGCAAGGCAATGGGCAAAAAGGTACCTGAGGTAATGCAGAAAGAGAAGAATAACTTCATAAGCCGGTCTATTAATAAGGGATTTTCCGCAGAGACGGCAGAAGCGGTCTTTAAGCTCATCGAACCGTTTGCAGGTTATGCCTTTAACAAGGCACACAGTACCAGCTACGGACTGATCGCCTATCAAACAGCGTACCTCAAGGCAAACTATCCCGCTGAATACATCACCGCTTTTCTTATGGCCAACAGTGGGCAGACTGAAAAGGTGGCCAGCGCCGTTGCCGAATGTCGCCGCCTGGGTATTGCTGTTTTCCCTCCAGACATAAACCGCAGCCAGACAGATTTCTCCATCGAGAAGGACAATAATGGTAACACTGCCATAAGATTCGGGCTGAGCAATATAAAAAACGTGGGAATAGGCCCGGTGGGAAATATCATCAAGGAGCGTGATTCGGGAGGCGACTTCAAGTCCGTTGATGACGTATGCCGCCGTGTCGATTTGAGAGGTATTAATAAAAGAACGCTGGAAAGCCTTATTAAGAGCGGAGCCTTTGATTCTCTGGGCAATCGTGGCAGCCTTCTGGCAAGCATCAACCGTATTATTACACTGGCGCATCGGGAACAGCAACTCCGCGAAACGGGGCAATCCACCATGTTCGACCTTTGGGGAGAGAAGACGCCGGTGCCTCTGCCCGGACTCGAGCTGGAAGATAGCGACACCCCGGTCAGGGAGAAGCTCTCCTGGGAGAAAGAGCTCTTGGGGGTATATCTCTCCGAGCACCCGTTCAGTGTAATCGCCGGGAAAGGGAATCTATGTAATACTACTCTCTGTGGGCAGATTGATGCCGAAATGAGCGGGCAGAACGTAGTCACGGCAGGTATGGTCGACTCAATGCGCCCCCTGCTGACACGTGACGGCAAGCCATTTGCCAGTGCCGTCCTGGAGGACCTGGAGGGAAGAATTGAGGTGATGATATGGCCAAGGGTTTACCAGAACACCAGGGAACTCTGGCAAGAGGGGAATATACTGCTGGTTGAGGGAAAGGTCAGAATAAAGGATGAGCAGATTCAACTGAACTGTAACTCGGCCCGCTATTATCAGCCGGAACCCTCACCTGACCAATCACCAGATTCAAACGAACCGTATACAACCCAATCCGGCGATGGGACACCTTCACCCCCCCGCCATCTGATAATAAGCCTTTCCGAAACCGAGGATAGAGAGAGCGACCTTGCCCGATTGAAAAAACTTTTCGGAGTATTGCGAAAATTTCCCGGCAGCGACCAGGTCCTATTCCGCATTAACGGCGAAGACACAGTCAGCACCCTCCGCTCCAAAGTTCAAACCGACTTTTGTCCCGAGCTTTTACAAAGCGTGGAGGAAATCGCGGGCAAGGGCCACATCGTAGCGGAGGAATAGATTCGCTACAGTTATATGCCCAAGATCTGCCTCTTCTTGGCAGTGAACTCCTCCTCGCTGATTATACCCCGGTCCTTGAGCGAAGCCAGTTTCTCCAACTCATCGATATACGAAATAGCCTGCGGGGCCGCCTGCCGGGGAGAGCTGGAAATAGCCATCTTTGCGGCAGTCACCTTTTCCTCAATAGCCCTTTTTATTTCCTCGAAGTTTGACTGCTGGGCAGGCTTAAAGAGGACCTTATATTCGTCCTGACTATTGCCGGAGGCTGGTTCAGCCAATCCCTTACCCTCAAGCAGAAGGAGACGGATATGACCGTTGGAAAAAGAACTGGCCTTTTTGATCTGCACCGATTCGATACGATGGAAGGGTATCTCTTTATCACCCCTTATACCCTTGTCCAGAAATACCATCGGGTCGCTCCGCTTGATACGGACGCCGTTTTCCAGAAGTACCAGGTGCCCGTCAATTCCCCTGGCATCCATCAAGATGGGACTTAACAGCTTTCCCTTACCCTTTACCAGCCGCTCCCCCACCTCAATCGAAGCCCTGAATTCTTCCAAGTACTTTTCTCTGTCTTCGGGGATACGATTCATATCTACTTCTTACCGGGTAGCTTCAACGTTAACAATACTCAACGTGATATTATAACACATTGCCCGGTACCGGTGAGAAGGAGGCTTGGCAAGCCTCAAAGATTGTGGTGTATACTACTGGCAGGAATAATCAGGTATCGATATCACACATCGGCATAACGACCAAAATCACGAAAATACCAGAGGGGGGCATAATGCCAAAGAGAGAAGATGAATATCGCCTTCACAGCAGGGACAACCAGGGAACCCCTCTATGCCCCTTCTGTGGTCACCCGGAGGTTTATCCCATCAAGGCCAAGCGGTTTTTCTTCTTTACCAGGACGGTAGCCTGGTCCTGTGCCAACGAAAAGTGCATTATGTACCGCAAACAATTCCCATCCCCAAGCTATGGGCCAGGCAGGCGCTGAACGTCCCATCCCGGGCAAATATTTATCTTATAGCTATACCAATGCAAGAGAATAAAGGAAAATCCCGAGCAATGCCGGCAAAGGACACATCGGCAGGACACAGAAAAAGGCTGCGAGAACGATTTCTCAAGGGAGGGCTGGAAGGGTTCCAGGACTATGAGATTGTAGAACTGCTGCTAAGCCTGAACTCACCTCGTAAAGACTGCAAGCAGCCGGCCAAAGAAGCTGTCAAGAAATTCAAGACCCTGAGAGGGACCCTGGAGGCCTCTCAGGAAGACCTGGAGAAAATTTACGGCATAGGGCCGAAGAATGTATTCGGTATCAGGTTGATACAGGATGTAGCCAGGAGATTCTTGAAGGACAGGATTATCAGCAAACCGGTTTACCAATCCCCACAGGATGTTTTTGACTATCTGTACCACTCGATGCGGGACCTCAAAAAAGAAATCTTCAAGGTGCTGTACCTGAATAGCCGCAACCAGATCATCGAAACTGATGACCTTTTCCAGGGAACCGTAAACAGCAGCGCCATCTCCCCGCGACAGGTTATGGAAAGCGCCCTCAGGCATAACGCAGTATCGCTCATTTTTGCTCACAACCACCCCTCCGGTAACCCGGAGCCCAGTCAGAACGACAAAAATGTCACCCGGGACCTGGTCCAAGCCGCCGGCGTGATGCAGATCAAGGTACTGGACCACATTATTATCGGCGACAATACCTATTTCAGCTTCGCCGGGAAGGGGCTGATC
>JAGYOC010000089.1 GCA_018399795.1 Dehalococcoidales bacterium | reverse complement strand
CTCGCTTTTAATGCTGGACTCGACCTGGAGACCAATATCGCTGCTATGAATAAGGCACTGTCGGCAGTGAGGTCGATTGCGGTGACCGAGTCAGCCCGGCCGGCCCGGATAAGTGGCCTGCATATTAAGAGAAAGCAACCCATCGGTTTCCTTGACGGTGAACTGGTTGCTACCGGGGAAAGTCCTATAGATGCCCTGAATAATGTGCTTGCCGGAATGAAAATGGATGATGTCGAGATAGTTACCATATACTACCGTGGCAATGACGAAAAGGCGGATGTGGTGGACTTCATAAGCGAATTGGGAAAGCGTTACCCCGGCTTGCAGGTAGAGCTGGTGCGTGGCGGCCAGCCCCACTATCACTATATTGCTTCCGTGGAATAACGGCAGCGCTCTTAAATTATCGTTTTACCTTGCTCCGGTGGAGATTCGAGAGATCGCAAGTCATAATTCTAGTGTTGATATTCAAACCGCGGCTCGGCTCTGGGGGAACTGTAGTAGCCGGTTGAGTCTCTCAGGGCTGCTGCTTTTCATCAGGGCGTCATCCTTGGTGATGATTCCCTGTTTAAGCAGGTTGGCCAGGGCCTGGTCCAGGGTCTGCATGCCGTCTTTGGCGTTTAGCTGCATAATGCTGTGTAGCTCGAAAGTCTTTTGCTCTCTAATGAGGTTCCTTACGGCGGAGGTAGTGGTCATAATCTCGAAGGCGCCAACTCTGCCTCCCCCGATGCGTGGCAGCAGGGTCTGTGATAGTATACCTTCCATAACCTGCGATAGCTGCAACCTTATCTGTTGCTGCTGACCGTGCGGGAATATGTCTATGATTCGGTCGACGGTCTGGGGGGCATCGGTGGTATGAAGTGTGCCCAGTACCAGGTGGCCGGTTTCCGCGGCCCGTATGGCTGTGCTGATGGTTTCCAGATCGCGCATCTCCCCGACCACTATTACGTCCGGATCGTGACGCAGAGCGTGAACCAGGGCACTGGAGAAAGAAAGGGTATCGTCTCCCAGGTCTCTCTGGGCGATAAGGCACTTTTTATTGCGGTGCAGGTACTCGATCGGCTCTTCGATGGTAATCACGTTGCGGCTCTCGTGGTCGTTGAGATAGTCAACCATCGCTGCCATTGTTGTCGACTTTCCGCTGCCGGTTGGTCCGGTTATCAGGATAAGTCCTCTGGGCTTGAGAACAAGATCCTTGCATATCTGCGGTAGTCCCAGGCCATCAATGGTCATCACCTCGAAAGGTACTGTACGGAAG
>JAGYOC010000088.1 GCA_018399795.1 Dehalococcoidales bacterium | reverse complement strand
CCTTCACCCCTCTGTACTGGTTTTTACCCCTCTGTACCGGTTTTTACCGCTCTGTACCGGTTTTTACCGCTCTGTACCGGTTTTTACCCCTTGAGCCCGATGCCGAAAGTCAACGTTTTTCAGCCTGAATTTCAGTGACTAACAGCATCGAGGTACAGCGTTTTGGAGTGGGTAGGAGGACCGTTTCCACTGTTCCAGGGGGCAGCGACAGACCAGCGATAGGGTTTGCGACGGCCCCAAGCAGCTGCTCTAACTGTAAGTACTAAGCCCGGTCTCAGCCCCCCAAATCTCCAGCTGGCATAACTTGCGTTAGCTGTGCATTTTTATTACAAATAGAGATATGTCGGAAGTCCATGAATTAAGTTATCATGAAGAAGACCGCCCGCTTACCACCATCACAGCGATTATGATGGCGGTGCTGCTTATGGGAGTCGGGTCAGCCCTTCAGGGAACAGCTCTGGCGATTCGAGCAGGTATCGAAGGCTTCTCCGAGCCGCTCATTGGTATAATTATGTCGGTGTACTACGCCGGGCTAGCCATCGGTGTCTTTATTGCCGCTCCGGTTATTCGCACCGTAGGCTATGTGCGGTCCTTTGCCGCATTCGCCTCGATTGCCTCGGCCTCTGCGATTTTCCATGTCATCCTAGTTAACCCTTATGCCTGGATCGTACTGCGCCTGATGCACGGCCTGTGTTTGTCGGTGATGCTGGTGGTGGTAGAGAGCTGGCTGAATGTCTCTTCAACCAGCCAGAATCGGGGGCGGGTGCTCAGTGTGTACGGCATGGTCTACCATGTTTCGCTGGGCCTAGGGCAGCCGCTTATCGGGGTCTTCTCTCCGGCAAATTTCGAGATATTCGGGATTACCACGGTACTGATTTCCCTCTGTTTGGTACCCCTGGCACTGGCAAAAGTAACGGGGATGCCCCAGGTACGTAAGCAGAAGGCCCTGTTGGTGCAGACCTTCATGCGTTCACCCCTGGCCGGCAGCGGGATAATGTTAAGCGGGCTCATATTTGGAGCCAGTTGGAGTCTGGTTCCACGCTACGGGCAGCAAGTGGGGGTGGCTGAGGCACAAATTGGTGTACTGATGCTGCTGGTTTCCCTGGGAACCCTGGCTTTCCAGTGGCCCCTGGGCTTGATTTCTGACCGTCGCGACCGCAGAAAAGCGATTCTGCTGAGTGCGATAGTCGGAATAGTCGCGGCCCTGATGATTGCGGTAACCACCGCGAGCGGCCTGATGCTGTATCCTCTGGTTCTGCTGTTCGGAGGTTTTGCGATGCCTCTATATTCGCTGTGTATTGCCCTGATGAACGACCAGCTGAACCCGGACGAGATGGTGCATGCCGCTGGAGCGATCATTGTGTATTACGGAATAGGCTCGGCGGTGGGGCCACTGTTAGGGGGGCTGTTTATGTCCAGGTTAGGTCCGGCGGGACTGTTTTATTCGATGGCCCTGCCCATGGGGCTCTACATCCTGTTTGCGCTGTTGCGGGTGCGCCTTGTGCCGCGGGTACCGCGGTTTCGCAAAAGCGCCTTTCGGGTGTATCCCCGCACCTCTGCGGCGGCGTTTAATCTGCTGCGCAAGGTGCGAC
>JAGYOC010000087.1 GCA_018399795.1 Dehalococcoidales bacterium | reverse complement strand
GTAGTGGTAATGGAAAAAGAACTCTGGTCGGAACAGGGTAAAGATATCCGTTACATGGTTGAAACTACGACCCTGGTGAAGTAGTCCGCTCCTCCGGCTCCCCCGGCAAATCTCACTGCATTGACCATCACGCCGCTCCTTAGTACAATACCCATGCAATTTTTAATATAGAGGTATGTATGGCGGAAAAAATTACCCCCCGCAGCGAAGACTATTCCAAGTGGTATGTGGATATTGTAGTTCAAGCAAAACTGGCCGACTATTCTCCGGTAAAGGGTTGTATGGTAATCCGGCCCCGCGGCTACGCCCTGTGGGAGGCTATTCAGAGCCAACTCGATACTATGTTCAAGGAAACCGGGCACAGCAACGCCTATTTTCCGCTATTAATACCCGAAAGCTTTATCCAAAAAGAGGCCGAACACGTTGAAGGCTTCTCTCCGGAGCTGGCGGTGGTAACCCACGCCGGCGGAGACGAACTTGAAGAGCCTCTGGTTATCCGTCCTACCTCCGAGACCATCATCTGGAGCATGTACAAGAAGTGGATACAGTCGTACCGCGATCTGCCCCTGCTGATAAACCAGTGGGCCAACGTACTGCGCTGGGAAAAGCGCACCCGCCTGTTTCTGCGCACCAGTGAGTTCCTCTGGCAGGAGGGACATACCGCCCATGAGACAAAGGAAGAGGCGGAGGAGGAGACCCTCAAAATGCTGGAGGTGTACCGGAGCTTTGTCGAAGAGTATATGGCCGTACCGGTGTTAACCGGCCGCAAAACGGAGACCGAGAAATTTGCCGGCGCTGTAAATACCTATTCAATCGAAGCGATGATGCAGGATCGCCGGGCCCTGCAGGCGGGTACCACCCATTTCCTGGGCCAGAACTTTGCCAAAGCCTTCGATGTAACCTTTCAGACCAAAGAGGGGAAACTTGACCATGTATGGGCTACCTCCTGGGGAGTCTCCACCCGGCTGGTCGGCGCCTTAATTATGACCCATTCCGATGACCGCGGGCTGGTGGTGCCCCCGCGACTGGCACCCACCGAGGCGGTGGTAATACCAATTTTCAAGAATAAAAACAAAACCGAGGTACTGGAGTACGCCGACAAGCTGTATCAGCAGATGAAGGGGCGCTACAAGGTGATCCTGGATGACGACGAGGCTAATTCACCGGGCTGGAAGTTTGCCGAATGGGAAATGCGGGGTGTACCGGTACGGATAGAGATCGGCCCCCGGGATATGGAAAACGGCAAGGCTATGCTGGTGCGCCGGGATACCGGAGAAAAAGAGTCGGTTGCCATAGAAACTGCCTCTGAGCGGGTCGGAGAGCTGTTGGAGCAGATTCAGAAGGATCTGTATCAGCGTGCTCTTGAGCTGCGTGCCGAGAACACCCATCAGCTGCAGAACTACGATGAGTTCAAGGCGCTGTACAAGGATGGCAACGGCTTCGTTGATACCCACTGGTGCGGCTCGGCTGAGTGTGAAGCAGCTGTCAAAAACGATACCAAAG
>JAGYOC010000086.1 GCA_018399795.1 Dehalococcoidales bacterium | reverse complement strand
ACCAGGCGCATAATGCTGAGACCCAGGGTGGTTTTCCCGGTACCCGATTCTCCAACAACAGCCAGGGTCACGCCAGGTTCCAAATAGAGGTCTATTCCATCGAGGACTGCTTCTATTCCATAACTTACCCTGAGGCCTCTTATTTCAAGCAATACCAACCTCCCGGAACCTGGGTTCGATGACGGGCTCAGCGGCATGGCCTATGAAGGTCAGACTGATAATGGCAAGAGACAGAGCTACTCCTGGAGGAATAAGCCACCACTGCCAGATGTCCAGATAAACATAGCTGAGAGCGTCTCTCATCATGGTGCCCCAGCTCACCACATTGGGGTCCGATATTCCTAGAAAAGCCAGTCCTGCCTCAAGGAATACGGCCCTCCTTACGTTATAAACAAAATCTACCAGCAGAATGGGACCTAGATCCGGTATTATATGCCGCCAGGCAATGTAGAACCAGCTCGCCCCAAAGCTTCTTGCAGCCGCTATATGTCCCTTTTCCTTCAGCGAAAGTGCTTGAGCACGTATCACGCGGGCACCCCCCTGCCAGCTAAAAATGGAAAGCAGGAGGATAAGCGCCACAATTCCGGGCCTGATGTAAGCCGATATAAGGATAACAACGATTACCATCGGTATTATGATAAGGGTATCAACCACCCGCATTACAATTTTTTCATACAGGCCCCCGATAAGTGCCGCGGAGACGCCGGCTGCAGTTGCTATAAGGGTAGCAAGCGCCCCTACACTGAAGCCAACCATCAGGGATGTCCGGGCTCCATATACCAACTGGCTCCAGATATCCTGCCCAACATGGTTCATGCCCAGCCAGTGCTCCAGAGAGGGAGGAAGCAGAGACATAGCTGATTGATGAAAGGGATCGTAAGGGGACCAAAATGGGGCGATAATGGCCAACGCTATAATCGTAACCAGGATAATCAGGCCGATCTTACCCATAGGGCTCTCTTTTATCTCTCTTTTTACATCAATATGCATGTCTAACCCTCGGGTCCAGCCTTGAATAGGAAAGATCAATAAGGAAATTGGCCAGCAGTACTGATATGGCAACTACCAGAAAGACTCCCTGGATTACGGGGTAATCACGGGCCATGAGGGCTTCGTAGGTGAGATAACCTACTCCCGGGTAGGCAAATACCAGCTCGATGAACAGCGCCCCGGTAAATACCCGGCCTATCCAGACGCCTGTCCTGGTAACCACGGGCAATAAAGAATTCCGGCCAGCATGGCGGTATTTAATGGTACGTTGCGGCAAACCCTTGGCCTTTGCGGTTAGCATGTAGGGCTCTCTGATCACCGTGATCATAGTGTTTCGGGTAAGCAGATAGCTTCCGCCAAGATAGGCAAGCGTGAGGGCAACGAGTGGCAGGAACAGGTGTCTTAATACATCCATTACCAGAGCTGCTCCTGATAACCCGGAATATGGTGTCAGTGCTCCGGAAAGAGGGAAAATACCGAGAATTACACTGAAGGCAATAAGCAGAACTATCCCGATAAAGAAATCGGGGAATCCGTTAAG
>JAGYOC010000085.1 GCA_018399795.1 Dehalococcoidales bacterium | reverse complement strand
GAGTCGGTGGCTCGGCAACTCAGGTTACCTCCGGGAGAAACTCTCACCGGTGCTGATATCGAAAAAATGAGCGATGAGAATCTCTCCGAACGGGTGGAAAGGATATCAGTGTTCGCCCGGGTGGAGCCTGTTTTAAAGCTCAAGATTGTTAACGCTCTTAAAAAACGAGGGCACGTTATCGCCATGACCGGTGACGGCGTCAACGATGCGCCGGCGCTGAAGGCCGCAGATATCGGCGTTGCCATGGGCATCAAAGGAACCGATGTGGCCAAGGAAGCCGCGGATATGGTTTTGGTGGATGACAACTTCGTTTCGGTAGTATCCGCTGTTGAAGAAGGCCGAGCTATTTTCAACCGGTTGCGCAATGTGGCCATGTTCCTTCTTGCCACCGGTATGGGAGAGCTATTTGCTCTGGTACTGGGTATTTTGTTCTTGGGCAAGGCACCACTTATGGCCCTGCAGATTCTCTGGGTTAACCTGGTTACCGGCACACTTATGGCGGTTCCCCTTGGGCTTGAGCCGAAAGTGGGGGATGAGTTAAATAAACCCCCTCGCCACCCCAAAGTTGGACTGCTCTTCCCCGGGATGTTACTGCGTGTCGGATTTCTAGCGGGAATGCTCGGTATCGGTACGGTGCTCGTTTTTAACTTCGTAGCACCGGCATCCGGAGTGGAGGAAGCCCGTACTGTTGCCTTTTGCAGCGTGGTTATCTTCGAGTGGATTCTTGCTCTCAATGCCCGCTCCGATGAATATACCATTTCCCAGTTGGGGGTATTCCGTAACCGCTGGATGCTCATATTTATTTCGGCTGCTATTCCCCTGCAGATAGCGGTCGTCTATTTGCCTTTCCTGCAAACAGTATTCGGCACGGTACCGCTAGGTATCACTGGATGGGCCATCGCCGTGATTCCGGGCGCGGCTGCATTCATCATCGAGACTATACGCAAAATGAAATACCCACAGCTATTTAACAGGGGGAAATGGCAGCCAGCTAGAGGCACTAACTGGCTGGGTAACCGCAAATGACTTCTGACGCTAAAAACATATCTCTTAATAAGGTTTGTCCTCGTTCGGTTCTGTTGAGGCTGGCAGCAGGGATTTGACCAAATCAGGTAAGGGTAGTTATGATGAATTCATAGTTCGATTATTCTGAACTTTGAACTGGCATCTGCCATAAGCGGAGAGATCACTACCAGGATTGATAATTTCCCGGCATTTTGTCTTGGAGCTGGCTTTTTTATTGATATCAGCCAGTTCCTCTTGGAGGTCTTGTCATGGGAAAGCACAGCAGAATAGCTATTCTTACCGGTGGAGGAGATTGCCCTGGTTTAAATGCCGTCATTCGGGCTGTTACTAAAAAGGCTATCCTGGAATATGGATTGGAGGTAATCGGTATCGAAGACGGATACGAGGGCGTTGTCTGTGGTCATAGTCGAAGACTTCAGTATGACGATGTCTCCGGGATTATTACACTTGGTGGTACCATACTTGGCACTTCGAATATAGCGAACCCGTACAGGTATGACGCGATAGGGGGAGATGAACCAGAATTTGAGGATATCTCACGGCAGGCTATCACTAACATAAAGAGCTTGGGAATAGATTGCCTTGTATGTGTCGGGGGAGACGGTACTCTGAGCATAGCCTCCAGATTGTTTAATGATGGAGTGCCCGTTGTTGGAGTTCCCAAGACCATAGACAACGACGTGAGAGGAACAGATATCACTATTGGTTTTGATTCAGCCGTGTCCATCGCAACTGAGGCTATTGATAGGGCGCATACCACTGCCCAATCTCATCACCGGATTATGATTGTGGAGGTCATGGGGCGTGATTCAGGGTGGATTGCCCTGTATGCAGGTATTGCTGGGGGAGGCGATGTCATACTTATTCCAGAGATCCCCTATGAACCAGACGTCATAGCGGACAAAGTGAAGGACAGGAATAAAAGAGGTAAGAGATTCACGATTGTAGTGGTTGCCGAAGGAGCAAGACCAAAGGGTGGAGATATCGTGCTCAAGCGAATTGTCAAAGGCGACGCCCATCCGGTTCGACTTGGTGGTATAGGATTTGCTCTGGCTTCTCAACTGGAGAAGATAACGGGTATTGAAAGTCGTGCCATCGTAATCGGGCACCTCCAGAGAGGCGGCTCTCCAACACCTTTCGATAGAATACTGGCAACAAGACTGGGTACCAGGGCAGTTGATATGATAACAAGGGAAAATTATGGGCATATGGTTGGAGTTCAAGGCAATTTACTCAATGAAGTTCCGTTAAAGGTAGTTATTGAAGGCCCCAGAAAGATTCCTCTGAATGATCCACTGATTCAATCCGCCCGGTCATTGGGTACTTGTTTTGGAGATTAGCGATAACTATTGGTTTCAACCTATACTGCCCGGCTAGATCGAATATCCTGGCACAGGTAAGTTGCCCATTTTCTTCCGTAGGTCAGCTTCGCTAAAATCTCGCGCTTATATTCTATCCTTCGAGGCTTATCAAATTGAACTCAGGCCAAAAGGTTATACCGGTGCCGTAACTGATTACATCACAAAAGTCGGGATTATATCCTGGGGTATTGTGCCTGCTGATTCAGAGACTCTCAGCCAGCACACGCCAGAAACACTGGCGGTGCGGCTTCTGGGATACTGGGCTCCGGTGTCTATCTACACCGGAGTACCGGCGAAGAGGATTGCCGAACAAGCGCTGCTCGTGCCAGCTCGTTGTTACCTTATTCATTTAATTCCTGTTGATAGGTAAGAACAAACGGTTAGTTCTTACCTATCCCGGCAGGTGTGTTCCCGAAGTAGATCTTGGTATGTGGCCACGGAATCTCAATTCCTTCCTGATCAAACCTGTCTTTGAGCCTCCGGCGTAATTCTCCCATCAAACTCCACTGCTTGATCGGCTTGGTGTCAGCAAGTATCTTGATCTCGACCGCACTATCTCCAAGATTGTCCACCCTAACTGCTTGAGGTGCTGTCAATAGATCGTCAGCAAAAGCGGGGTCTGCTTTCATTTCCTGGCCGACTTCGTCGATAACACTGAATACCTTGCTTAAATCTTCATTATAGGAAACACCTATGTTGAGGTTAACTCTTGACCAATCTCTGGACATATTGCTTGCCAGCTCGATTTTGCCGTTGGGAATTACATGCATTGTACCATTGAGATCTCGTAGTATGGTGCGTCGCAGACTCATGTTTTCAACAACGCCACCGATGCCGGCAACGGTAGTCACCTCCCCAATCCTATACCAGTCCTCCATTATGATAAAGAAACCATGCAAGTAATCCCGGATTATGTTTTGTGCCGCTAGTCCGATTGCCAGGCTGGCTACGCCCACTGCAACTATTATAGGGGTTATATTAACTCCGACTACACTCAAAATCATAATACCGGTAATAACCCATATCATTGCCGTGGCAAACTGAACGATAACCTGGGATAATGTTTTGGAGCGAGAGGCAAGTTGGTCCGGCAATTCCTCACGGATTTTAGGAATTCGGGCATGGATGATTTTCGGTACAAGTTTCTTGATAGCCAGCGTGATTATCAATGCGATTACCGCAATTATCCCTGCCCTTATGGCTCCAGCAACAAATGGGGTGAATTTTGATGTGAAATCCAGATCAATCATGTTAAGCCTCCTTGCCAAGTTATTTTTGATTTCAGCTTATCACCGTGATGCAGTTGGTTCAAGCGGGCTGAAGGTTGATGTGATGCTGAAAATATTGTTCTTTACACGATCCAGCGATTTGTGGTATTTGCTGCAATCGTAATACAATGTGAAAAATAAGTTATCATGCTTGATTGCACGTAACCAATTACCATCATTAATGGTAATTGTGGTATTTGGCATTTGAAGCAGAGGATAGGTGAAAATGTCTCATCAGTATCCTGATTCCTTGTCCGCTCTAGCTAAAGAGCTTTAT
>JAGYOC010000084.1 GCA_018399795.1 Dehalococcoidales bacterium | reverse complement strand
ATACGCCTTTGAAGCCTATCGTCTAGTCCTGCTTGATGCCGGGCATCTGTGTCAGAATCTGTATCTGGCTTGTGAGGCAATTGGGGCCGGAACCTGCGCGGTAGGCGCCTTTGATCAGGAAAAGAGTGATCGCTTACTGGGAGTGGACGGGCAGGATGAGTTTGTGGTATACGCAGCTCCGGTAGGCAAACCGAAGCCGATAGCTTAGCGATACCCCTCAAACTACTCATTCTAGGTATGTTCATGGTGGCTGCGGCCCAGGCGCGCCTGCGCCTCCAATTCATCCCGGTTGTAGAACATAGCCAGCCCGCCGGTGGAGGTTTCGCGGTAGTTCCCGGACATATCCCGGCCGGTCTGAAGCATGGTGTCTATTACCTCATCAAAACTGACTAAATGCCGGCCGTCGGACAGGGTTGCATACGTGGCCGCGTCTATAGCTCGTGTAGCTGCCACCGCATTTCGTTCAATGCAGGGAACTTGTACCAAACCCAGTACCGGATCGCAGGTTAGTCCCAGATGGTGCTCTAAGCCCATTTCGGCGGCGTATTCAATTTGCCGGGGAGTGCCGCCCAGCAGATGGGCAGCTGCCGCAGCTGCCATGGCGCAGGCGGTTCCTACCTCGCCCTGGCAGCCTACTTCCGCACCGGAGATCGATCCATTTGTTTTTACCAGGTTGCCGATAAGGCCGGCGGTTGCCAGGGCTCGGATTATCCTTATATCGCGAAAATGAAAGGTTTCCTGCATAGTTTTCAGCACCGCCGGCAAGACACCGGCAGCCCCGCAGGTTGGGGCAGTGACTACTATGCCTCCGGAGGCATTTTCTTCGGAGACCGCCAGGGCATATGCAAAGGTGGTACTGATACTGCGGATAAACCCTTGAGCATTTCGACTTTTCATTGCGTAGGCAGCCGCCTTTCGGGGGAGTTTCAGTGGTCCGGGAATTAATCCCTCATTTTCAGTTCCCCGTTCAATAGCAGCCTGCATAGTCTTCCATACCTTACCCAGGTAGTCCGGCAAATCCTGGTCCTCATTGTCAAAAACATATTCCCAAAAACTTTTTCCCTCTTTCTCAGCCCAGGGTAGTAGTTCCCGGATAGTTTTCAGCGGGTAGGTTGCGTGCGATTCTGCTTCCACCCTATCATCCGCACGGGTTGAACCAAACTTATCCGCTCCACTGGCCAGGGCTCCTCCTCCAACGCTAAAGCAGACCCACTCACTGTGGACAGAAGCCTCGACAGGAGACTCTACGGGTGTCTCGGGTTTGCTTTTGGCAGCAGAAAGCGCCTCAAAACGCATTCCATTGGGATGGGCGGGTAGGCTGATCTCAGGATGCCACACTATCTCGGTGCGTTCTGACGGGAGCTCTGCCAGTATTGCCTTATCGGTGAGGTGTCCTTGTCCTGTGGCGGCTAAGCTTCCGTACAGAGTAACCCGGTAGGCCGGCGAGTCGGGATGGTGCTGAAAAAAGATGTGTGCAGCCCGGGCTGGACCCATTGTATGGCTGCTGGAGGGGCCTACTCCGATACGGTAGAGGGAGCGTAGTGAATCCATAGGTTGAGCTCCTTTTATCACTTTATCACTTTATCACTTACACAACGGTAACTGAATGGTCACCTTCGATCATCGATTCAAATGAGAGTATCTTGTCAATGGTAGTTTGGTCCAGCACCATTCCGTGGGGCATTAGCATCAGCCCGTTGCTTAGCAGTATATCCTCCTTTAGATACATTCCAGGGGCCAGGTCGGTGATAGGGATTCGTGTTCCAGGCTCTTCACGGTTTTTGGCCCAGTTGGGGGCAAATTCGATAAACTTGTCGGCAATTTTTGGGTCGTACAAGGTACCGGAACCGGAGGCGATCGTCTCTACTGCCGCTTCGATATCCAGATTATACTTGTACAGCAGGTTGTCCCAGTCGTTTACGATGCGCACCATCCGGGCTCCGCGGGGAATGGAGCTTCCCTGCAACTGGTCGGGAAATCCGTGCCCGTCGTACCGCTCATGATGCGAGCGAATGATATCCGCGGTGCGTTTAAGATTATACACAGTGCTGATGATTTTCTCCCCGTAGAGGGGGTGCTGCCGAAACTCCTCCCGCTCCTGGTCAGAGAGCTGCTCCGGGGGGATTTCGCTTAGCTCGGTCCCTCTTCCGACAAGCCCGATATCGTGCAGCAGCGCGCCGTAGTAATGCAGGTAACACACGTCTTTCGGCAGCTGTATATGCTTGCAGAACTGCCATGTAGTCTCTGCACAGCGCTTCAGATGTCCTCCGAGATATCGATTTCCCAGGGATATAACCTCAATCAACAGTTGGACCATTCCATGGTAGTTACGCCGTACGGTGGTACGGGTTTCTTTCAGTACCTTGATAGTCTCGTTATGCTGCTCCGCATTTCGACGGACAATCTGCTTTAACTCTTCAATGCGGGCGGCGGCCACTTCGTCAAGATTTTCAGCTTTATCCATACTGTACCTCCTGCCATTTACCCTGTAAGAGGGCCATACCGCTTGTATAACCCGCTTTAGTAATTATCTTTAGCGCTTCATCAAAGCCAAACCCCACCCATGAGGGTTTATGGGCATCTGAGTTTAGGATGATGGGAATATTCCGCTCAAAGCACATTTTGAGAATCCAGGGGGAGGGATAGGGCTCGTCGGTGTAACCGCGGGCGATAGCCCCGGTATTCACCTCTACCATCCGGCCGTAGACAGCGATAGTA
>JAGYOC010000083.1 GCA_018399795.1 Dehalococcoidales bacterium | reverse complement strand
CTGGACCATTGAATAAAAGGTCTGGGTAAGAAATTCGATCTCTCCCGCTTGGGTGATATTAAGCTCCTCGGATTTGCCTGTTTTAAGGTATTCTGCGAGCCAGGAGTTGAGTTCATAAAAGGGGGACAGAATACGATTGGTCACCCCGACTATATAGCCCAAAGATATTATCAGTGTGACAAAAAAAGAGACTATGAAAATGGTGGTCAGCCAGCGCAAATACAGACTGTCCTGCAGGTGCGACCTGAGTACCGTAAGCTTGAGCCCTCCGGGAATAGCTGAAGATAGGAGCTCGGTTTTTATTCTGTAGGGGGTTGATGCAATTTTAATTTCATTGAAGGGATTGCCGGAATCCGGGGGAAGGGTAAAGTCCGGCACGACCGAACAGACTGGTTGGTCTTCGACAAACAGTACAAAGTTGATTCCGGTTTTCTTATAGAGGTTGTAGGCAAAGTCTTTGTCCAGCAAGTTTATAAACAGCAGATAGTACCGCTTCCCCTCAGGATGGTAGACCTTTGTGCCGGTAATCAGATAAAGCTGCTGCTGTGTTCCGCTGTCAAACACGTACTTGCTTTTAAGAAAATCAAATTGTCCAAGCTCCAGGCTCTCTTCTATGGGTGTCATTTTTTCAGCCTGTCTATCAATTCGAAAAAGTATTTCCCCCGACTCCGCCAACAGTACCACGCGGTCGGTATCGACCGAGTTAAAATGTGTACGAATCCGTTTATGGAGGGTGTCGGGGTCTAGGTCTTGAGTTGGCATCTCTTCTATGGTGTATCGTAGTAGAAACACCCGGTTAAATAGGGTCTGTTTTATGTAGGCAAGGGAGGAGCTGGTTTGTTCCAGATCCTGGCTAAGCTCGGCATTCGCGTTGCTGGAGATATTCTGATGGAACAGAAACAGCGACAGGGTGCTGATAATAACTATTTGAATAAATAGTACAATTGAGATGATGAGCTGGAGTTTGGCCTTCAGCTTTTTGGTCTTGGCATCCCTTTTTTTGAACATTGCCTACAGCTTACCAAGGAATTTCGTCTTTGAGTAGAGGAAATTGACTTCTCGCTGGACTTCTCGGCATTCTTCTTTTAAGATCGGGTTATGGAACAGCGTGCGATTGGAACCGGCTATGAAAACCTGGTTGACCGGCTGAACCGTTTCCCCCAGGGGGCGCCGCCGTCAAAAACCCTTTATCAGATTCTGCAGCTTCTGTTCGACGAGCACGAGGCTCAAATGGTCTCTCTGCTGCCGATTAAGCCCTTCACCGCCGATAAAGCTGCCAAGGCGTGGAAGGTCTCGGAGAAGGAGGCCCGTAAGCTGCTGGACCGCTTAGCCTCCCGGGCGATTCTGCTGGATGTGTCCCGGGGAGATGAGAGCGTATATGTGCTGCCCCCGCCTATGGCAGGTTTTTTTGAGTTTTCCATGATGCGCATCCGGGGAGATGTGGACCAGAAGGCCCTGGGTCAGCTGTTCTACCAATATATGAATGTGGAAGAGGATTTTATTAAGGATCTTTTTCTGGATGGAGAAACCCAGCTGGGGCGCGTGTTTATCAACGAGACAGTGCTGCCGAGCGGTGAGGGCCTGTACGTGTTGCCCTACGAGCGGGCCAGCGAGGTTGTGAAGACGGCCAGCCATATCGGGGTTGGAACCTGCTATTGTCGCCATAAGATGATGCATGCCCACACCGCCTGTGATGCTCCGCTGGATATCTGTATGACCTTTAACGGTTCGGCGGCGGCCTTGATTGACAACGGATTTGCACGGCAGGTTGATGCGGCGGAGTGCCTCGATTTGCTGGACCAGGCCTATGAGTACAATCTGGTGCAGTTTGGCGAGAATGTGCAAAAGGGGGTCAACTTTATCTGTAACTGCTGCGGCTGCTGCTGTGAGGCTCTGGTGGCCGCCCGGAAGTTCGGTTTCTTAAAGCCGGTACATACCAGCAATTTTCTGCCGAAGCTTGCTGTTGAGAACTGCACGGGCTGCGGGAAGTGTGTGAGTGTCTGCCCGGTAGAGGCTCTGAGTCTGATTTCGGCCAATAACCCTGCCAGGAAAAACCGCAAGGTGGCCGCTATCAACGAGGATATCTGCCTCGGCTGCGGGGTATGTGTGCGTTCCTGCCCGACCAATGCCTTGAGCCTGGTCCCACGATCGGAGAGGGTGATTACCCCGGTAAACTCCACCCATCGGGTGGTGCTGATGGCCATCGAGCGGGGGAAACTGCAGAACCTCATTTTCGATAACCAGTACCACCTCTCTCATCGGGCTATGGCTTCGGTACTGGGTGTTATTCTGAAGCTCGCTCCGGTGAAGCAGCTTATGGCAAGTGAGCAAATGAAATCACGCTACCTTACCACGCTGATTGAGCGCTACGAGAGGCACCGGGCTTAAGAGGCCCGGTGACCAAAGGCCCACCGACATTGGAGAAGCGCGGTGACCGCGGCCGAGGGCAGCCTCTGCCCCCGGCGGTTTCACCGGAAATTCCGCACGCTCCCACCTGGGGCAAGATCTCACGTTTTACTGAGATTTTAATTTATTCAGCGTTAACCTTGTGTTCTCTATACAAGAGCACTAAAAGTAAAAATGTAGGTATGTAGGTTTAGATAATATTTTGAGGTTGTAAATGGATACCGATTTTT
>JAGYOC010000082.1 GCA_018399795.1 Dehalococcoidales bacterium | reverse complement strand
TGCTGGCCAAACAAAATATCATCCCGGAAAGTGACGCTTCAGCCATAATCGAGGGGCTTGAGGCTATCCGCAGGGAGATAGAACAGGGAATTTTAAAGCCCAGAAGCGAACTCGAAGATATCCACATGAATATCGAAGTACGCCTGACTGAACTGATCGGTACTGCAGGAGAAAAGCTTCACACTGCACGATCCAGAAACGACCAGATAGCTCTGGATATGCGGTTATTTGTCAAGGAGGCAGCCCTGGAAACCGTGAACAGCCTGAAAGGACTGCAACGGGCACTACTCGAAATGGCAGAGAACAACCTGAAGGTTGTCATACCGGGATATACCCACCTGCAGCCAGCACAGCCAGTGCTCCTAGCTCATCACCTTCTGGCTTATTTTGAGATGTTGGAGAGAGACATAGAACGTTTTCATGATTGCCTGAAAAGAGCAGACGTTATGCCACTGGGAAGCGGAGCTCTTGCCGGCGTCAGCTATGATATTGACCGCGAATTCCTGGCAAAAGAGCTGGGTTTCGGCAGGATAAGCCAGAACAGCATTGACGCCGTATCCGACCGCGACTTCATCCTGGACTATGAATCCGCGGCCAGCCTGTGCATGATGCACCTCTCACGTCTGGCAGAAGAGTTCATTATATGGTCTTCACAGGAGTTCGGTTTCATCGAAATCGATGATGCCTATGCCACGGGTTCAAGTATTATGCCCCAGAAGAAGAACCCGGATATCGCCGAGCTGGCAAGGGGAAAGACTGGAAGGGTTTACGGCGGCCTGACCGCTATGCTGGTAACAATGAAAGCACTGCCGCTTTCCTATAACAGGGACCTCCAGGAGGATAAGGAAAACCTCTTTGATATCGTTGATACGACAATAAGCACCCTCGATATCATTTCCGATATGATCAAAACCACGTCCATAAACAGAGAAAACATCGAGCGTTCGCTGAAAAGGGGATATATACTGGCCACAGACCTGGCTGACTACCTTGCCAATAAAGGGGAACCTTTTCGCAGCGCCCACGGCATAGTAGCCAGCCTCATCAGCCATATCGAGGAGAAAGGGCTTTCCCTGGATGAAATCGATATTGAGGAATACAGGAAATTTTCACCACTTTTTGAAGACGATGTCCTTTCCATCAATATTGAATCTTCTCTACAGGCAAGAAATGCCACCGGCGGTACTGCCCCTGACCGGGTGAAAAATGCCCTATCCAGAGCCAAGCAGTCGTTGGAGCAGCAGTAGCATTGAGCGACAGAACAGGAATAAAACTCGCACCATCCATACTCTCCGCCGATTTCGGCAGGCTCGGTGAGCAGGTAGCCGAGGCCAGCCGGGCCGGTTCCGACTATATACATGTCGACGTTATGGATGGTCACTTTGTGCCCAATCTCACCATCGGAGCTCCCGTAGTGGCAGCCATCCGCCCCTGGACCGATCTTCCCCTGGACGTACACCTTATGATCGAATCCCCGGAGCGTCAAATAAAGTCCTTTGCCGATGCCGGAGCAGACATAATCACAGTTCACATCGAGGCATGTTCTCACGTCCACCGGGTAGTACAAAATATCAAAGAATTGGGCATCAGGGCAGGAGTATCCCTCAATCCGGCCACACCACTGGATACGCTTAAGGAAATTCTTCCCGAGCTTGACCTGGCCCTTATAATGACGGTAAACCCCGGTTTCGGCGGCCAGAAATTTATCATGGGGATGCTGGACAAAATAAGCCGGCTGCGTGCCGAAATCGACCGGAAAGGGTTGAATACCGAGCTGGAAGTAGATGGGGGCATCAATAAAGACACTGCACCAAAAGCGGTTCAGGCAGGAGCCAGAGTTCTGGTCGCCGGGGCAGCAGTATTCAATACACGGAGTGGAGTCAGGGAATCACTGGAACAAATACGTAACAGTATCAGCCAGGTTACATAATAAAGAGAACTGGCTGGGGAAGAAGGATTCGAACCTTCGCCTACGGATCCAGAGTCCGCTGTCCTACCACTAGACTATTCCCCAGCGCACCAAGATTATAAACGCTGAGGCGCAATTTAGTCAAAGCTATTTATTCTCCAGTGAGTATCGACTGTTTACACCAAAGGCCATTTATTCACGTAAAACAGTAATATCGACCGCACCGTTGAGAGGTCAGCAGGCAATGGACAATCTTGGCTATCTGGGTTACCTGGGGTTTTTGGGCCTTCTCGGAGTAAAATTTCACAACCCGAAGCTATATTTCCTTTACGGATTTTACGCATTCTATCTATTCTTCTTTTTCTGAGAAGCAGGCTCGCCTTTATCATAACGGTTATAGGCTGCTATGCTGTCTATTTGACATAACATTAATTTATCAATATTCTTAACTTGCCTGATTTCCAAAAAGGAGGGGTGACATATGACCCATATTTTACTGCTCGAAAATACACTCGGTACTTCATTCAACGACAGGAGCCTGATTGAGCAGGCACTTATACATAGCTCCTTCCTAAATGAAAATCCCGTACCGGCAAAGCATTCAAACGAGAGGATGGAATTTCTCGGAGATGCAGTTCTGGGAATAGTAATCGCCGAAGAACTGTACCGGCGGGAACCTGAGGCCAGTGAAGGTGAATTGACCAGGCTCCGCGGTTCTATCGTATGCGGTACCACGCTGGCAGGAGTCGCCGAATCCATTGACCTTGGTAAATACCTTTATATGGGTAAAGGCGAGGAGGCAAACGGAGGAAGAAACAGGCCGGCAAACCTGGCCGGTGCTATGGAATCGGTAATCGGCGCTATCTTCATTGACCAGGGATACCAGGCAGCAAAGGATTGCACTCTAAACCTGTTTCAATCCGAGATAGAAAAGGCCCTGGAACATAAGACAGCAATCAATTACAAGTCACGCTTGCAGGAGTACTTACAGTCCAGGGAAAGCCGGTCACCCACGTACCACATCATCAACGCATCCGGCCCGGATCACAAGCCGAGCTTCACCGTTGAGGTAAGAATCGGCAGTAATACTCTGGGCACCGGCACCGGTAAAAGCAAAAAGCTGGCAGAGATGGAGGCAGCGCGCTTCGCCCTCTACAGACTAATAAATTCATCAACCTCCAGCCAGGATATGAACCGGCAATAATTTTCTTTACAGTTAAGCATCTCTTTGCTAAACTTCAGAATATCCGGTATACCCAGATGAATAATATTCTTAACGGGGTGACGTTGTGGGAAAGCGAGATTACCGCCACCGGGAACCCAAAAAGGCCAGGAAGGATTCCAAAAAATCAGTCGCTGAGGGAGCAGTGATGCCACCTTCAACAGCAGTGGAAATCGTTAAAAAGAGGAAGAAGGAAGATTCCAGGGAATAGGCGAGCCAGCTGCAATTGCCGGTATCCGGGCAGCGCAGTCAAATTCATCCGCCGTTAGTTTCTCAGGATCCTCCGCTTTAAATACTATCAATGTCTGGAAATTTGGCTTCAGTTTACATAACCGTATACGGTAGTGTTCAGGGGGTATTCTATCGTGCTTTTACAGCACGACATGCAAAAGAGATGGGGCTTACCGGTTACGTGCAAAACCTGCACGACGATAACGCCGTTGAAGTTGTCGCCGAGGGGGAGAAACAACAGCTTGAAAAATTTATCGGCAAGCTGAAAACAGGCCCTCCCTCAGCAGCGGTCAGCGAGCTTACTCCCAAATGGTTGGAATATACCGGTAACTACTACGATTTCAAAATCCGGTACTAGGCAGATTCAGGCCTCAAATCCAACCCTGGCTATTTCAATCAGTTCCAGATGCTCCGTCTTCAGCCCCATCAATTCAGAGGCTTCCACATCAACCTCATAGGGGTCCCCGACAAAAACCTTGCCGTATTCCTCAATCCTGCCCTTATTCAAATCACCCTCACTGACATACTTCTGTTTCGCCTCGATGATGCCAAGGTCGAAGGGCAGGGTAAAATACAGGTCAGCCAGTACCCTTTCTATTCCCAGATTATACAAATCAGGCCAACCTTCCTCCCTGCTACCACCGTACTTGGCACTGGGCAGAAGAGAAAGTAGATTCACCAGGCTCAGCCTGGCGCTGCCACCGACAACCCTCATTGGAGCTACCGTGATAAGGTAGTCACTGGATAGTATGACATTGGGTATCCAGAAGGTTGGCACCGCCAGCGGCTTGGGCAGAGGGTTATCCACTTCCACCCAGATACAATCCCTGACGTCAAGCATCACGACCCGCGGGAAATCGTAGCCAAGGTCGCGATACACCTCCTTGACAGATTCTCCACCCGGCAACCCCTCCAGCAGGAGGATATCTGCCTCGCTGATCCGTCTTATGCTCTCTATCATGGTCGCAAGGATTTCCCGGCTGGTGGTCACGGGATAGGGTAGCGAACAGCCGGCACTTGGTTTGATCAACACACGCCTTGCCCGTGATATCAGCGATGGTGGTTCAAAAACAAATTCACTATCCTTGATTATCAAGGTCTATTCCCTCCCCCAATCAAGCATCATGACCTGCACCGTATCCCCTGCCGCTACGCCGGCGGTGTCTTCAGGAATAACGGCCAGGCCATTAGCCAGTTTCATAGAGTTTAAAATCCCCGAACCCTGAGGCCCGGTTAAACCGGCAAAATACCTGCCGTTTCTCTCCTCTACTTTAACCCGCGCGTAAATACGCCTGCCATCGGTATTAACTACCGCATCCTCCATTATAGCTTCAACGCAAGGCTTGGACAGATTGGTCTTTCCCATCATCTTGATAATAGCAGGCCGAACAAACAGCTCAAAGGTTATCATCGAGCTCACCGGGTTACCCGGCAAACCGAGATGTGGTATTTTTTTCTCCGGGTGAGCAGGTTCAAATCCGCCCATAACACCAAAGGCAAGAGGCTTCCCGGGTTTCATCTTTACCGTCCAGAAGGTAATCTCACCATGACTGGCCAGAACTTCCTTTATCACATCGTAATCACCAAGAGAAACGCCCCCACTGGTCACCAGCAGATCGGCACCGAGGACACCGCGAAGGTTTACCAAAACCGATTCCTCAATATCACGGGCTATGCCAAGCATCCTGGGAATACCTCCATAGCGCGAAACCAGCGCCGCGAGGCTGTAGCTATTGCTGTTATATATCTTACCCCCGTCCAGTTTCCCACCCAATTCCACCAGTTCATTCCCGGTGGCAAGAATAGCGACCACAGGGCGCCTGACTACCCGGACCCTGTCACGACCCAGAGAAGCCAGGACACCAACCTCTGGCGGTCTTATTACATCTCCACGCGCAACCACCAGTTCACCGCGGGAAATGTCTTCACCTGCTTTCCTGATATCGAGGCCCGGTTTAACCTCTTTAAGAATACCTATTTCCCCGGAAAGCCCTTCCCTGGTATTCTCATCGGTATCCTCAAACCGCACAATACAATCGGCGCCATCCGGCACCGGAGCCCCGGTCATTATTCTCATAGCAGTGCCCGGCTCTACACTCGCTCCGGCAACCGTACCCGCCGCCACGGTATCAACGACACTTAGAACCCGTGGACTGTCATATCCGGCACCCGCAGTATCTTCGGAACGAACGGCATAGCCATCCATCGCAGAGTTATCCAGCGGTGGAATATCAAAATCGGCATAAACATCCTCGGCAAGAACCTGCCCCATTCCTTCAAGTACAGATTTTTCCTCGCCATCGAGAACACTTACATAGCTGAGGACCTTGCCCAGTGCCTCTTCTACACTTATCATTGCTCAGCCTTTCCGCCCTTTCTCGATTTCTCTTGCCTTTAAAAGCTCTGCCCTGGTATTAACGTTGAAAAAACTGAGGTGGCCGGGGTCAAAGCGCTCAATCTCCTCAGCTTCAACATACCTGACCCTTACTCTCGTAAAGAGTCCTCGGACGCTCAGCTCGTCTTCATCAAACATTTTGTCAATATGATGCAGGC
Source organism: Dehalococcoidales bacterium (assembly GCA_018399795.1). Next base: position 7,000 of record JAGYOC010000082.1, on the reverse strand, counting down.
AATCTTTGGAATAAACCGCATGAAGTGGTTCGATAAGGTCGCCCACCCGGGGAACAACCAGGTCAAAACCAGTGCCAGCCTCTTCCACCAGATACTGTAAAAGGTCCTGGTTCAGAAAAGGCATATCGCAGGCCACAACCAGATTATAGAAGGATTCCGATACCTTCAAACCGGTATAAATACCACCGAGTGGGCCTTTGCCGGGGTATATATCTCTTCTCATTTTCAGTGACGTACAGTGTGCGATATGGGAATATTTTCTTTCCGAAACCACCACAACAGACGTCACATTATCCAACAGACAGATTTGAGTTATTACCTGTTCTATCAGTGTCCGACTGTCGATAATTTCCAGTTCCTTATTTTCGCTTAAACGTTCGCCCTTGCCTCCGGCAAGGACGATACCACATATATCCAAATTTTAATAGCTTTTTCTCTTTCCTTATAAATATTGTACCACGGACGTCAATAACCAGGGATGAGCAGGTTAAACTATTCGGAAATAGAAAAATGCCCTCACCTTTGAAAAAGACAAGGGCAACGGTTCATCACGATATATCAAACCGTAAACTATGTTACCAGCGCGGTTTCCCCCAATCCTCCTGCAAAATTAAAGCAAATCCAGACCGGTGTTATACCTGACTCGATGCCTGGTAGAGGTGCGCCGGTACATAGGGAAGCAATGCCAGGTGCCTTGCCCGCTTGATAGCTATTGCCAGGGCACGCTGGTGACGGGCACAAACACCGGTTTTACGTCGCGGAGTAATCTTACCCCTATCGGTAATATATTGCTGTAGCTTCGATGCGTTCTTATAGTCTATTTTCTTCGCCTTGGCTACACAAAATGCGCAAACCTTGCGTCGCTTGTGTCCATAACCGGACCCGCTCCATTTCCTTCTCGGCCTACCGCTGTTGAATCTACTTGCTTTTCGTTCCACCAATACCTGTAATATCCTCGCTAACTATAATATTTTATGAAAAAGGTAAATCTTCCGGGCTCAAATCGCCGTTATCTGCCTCAGTCTCTCTTTCACCGCCCTCGGTGGGCGAACCAGCCCCACCCACTGTGTTGGGCAGGAATGTCACATGGTCAGCGATAACCTCATTGCGAAAGCGCTTTTCACCGTCCTGCCCATCCCAGGTATGCGTTCGCAACCTTCCCTCAACATATATCAGCCTTCCCTTGGATAAAAACTGGTTGCACTGTTCCGCCAGCCTGTTCCAGGCAATCACGGTAAACCACTCCGTTTCCTCTCTCCGCTCACCCTGACTGGTAGTATATTTCCGGTTGGTGGCGACACGAAACGAGGTCACAGGGTTACCATTGGGAGAAAACCGCATCTCCGGCTCACTACCAAGATTGCCAATGATTATCATCTTATTTACGCTTGCCATTACCTCAATACTCCTTTTTCTCTATCGGGCTCAGTAGCAAAATCTTTGCCGTTTACTTAACCATCCGACCTTATCATAAGAAACCTGAGTATATCCTCAGCAATTTGCAGATTAGATTCCAACTGCTTGCAGAGACCGGGATTGAATTCAAAGCGATAAAGGACATAATACCCCTCTGCAAAACCACCTATAGCATAGGCAAGCTTCTTTTTACCCCACTGTTCCACCTCAGAGATAACACCACCTCTTTCGGTAATGAAATTGCTTATGTCATTGATCCTTGTTTCCAGCTGCTCATCGGCAATCTCAGGGCTTATGACGGCAACCAGTTCGTAACCACGTGGCGGCGCACCTCTGTCTTCGTAAACTTCTTCTGCCTTCTTCTTAGTAACCATTCATTCCTCAAAAAATTTAGTAGCCCATTATATCACATAAACAGACGCCCGAACAATACACCGGACCAGGTATCCATTTTACAGGGGGTAACAGGCTTGACACAATCCCCGCCGCTTGGTACACTTTAAAAACATGCCGAGCGGCCCCGTGGTGTAGCGGCCTAACATGCCACCCTGTCACGGTGGAGATCAGGGGTTCGAATCCCCTCGGGGTCGCCAATCAGCCAGTCGATCAGGCTCATTGCTATCTAGCACACTGCCCCCTGCTCACCTGCACAAGTCTTGCCCTCCGTAACAAGTACTTCACCCCGGTATGCCCGCAGTAGCATCAGACATTCCATACAGTTAATACAAAACACTCCGATATCCCCGCAGAGGTTGACTCATACCCGGTTAGCCATTAATATTCCTATTAAAACACCCTATCTCTATAGGGGAGCGAAATGAAATATCACAGGATTATCCCGATACTGCTTTCGGCTGGCACCTTTCTCCTGGCAATAACGGCATTAACGCCCTCATATGCTGAGGAAGGCATCGCATTAACCCTTGAACCCGGGGAAGGCGAGACCGGAGATGAAATCGATATAGACGGCTACGGCTTCAGCGAGAACAGCCAGCTATATATCTATTTCTCCAGCAATAAACTCGATGTTGGCGATTACATCGTAGATAAAATTAGAGCTTACGAGGGCGTCGGCAAAGTTAACATCGACAATAGGGGAGAATTTGTTTCCCCCCGCAGCTTCAAAATCCCAGAATTTCTCGATGACGGTGAAGAGAGCCAGGAAGTACTCAACGGTACCTACTACTTTTACGCTATCTACCGGGGTGGTGAGTATATAATTGCAAAAACTTATTTTACCGTTACCATGGGTAAAATCGAGCTGGCACCTGAAGAGGGGATTCCCGGCGCCGAGGTTACCGTTACCGGCGAGGAAATGCGTCCGAACCAGGAGATTACCGTCAGGTTCGATACATCAGAACTAGACATAATATTTGGCAATACCGGCACCGATGAGAACGGTAGCTTTCAGTGCACGGTAATCATCCCGGAGAGTACCGCCGGAGAACACACTTTAACCACCATCGATGAATCGGGGAATGAACCACAGGCAGATTTCAAGGTAGAGCCAGCGATAACGCTGAACACATCGCAACAGACAATTGACGGGGCAGTCCATATCGAGGGCAGAGGGTTTGCCTACCGCTCGGATATCACCATCAAGCTCGACAACGACCCGATTGTCACCAACCCGGTATCCCCGCACAGCAATCAAAAAGGCAACTTCTTCTGCAGCATCAAGGTTCCCTATTATTCCGAATATTTCGGTGGCGAACCGAGCATAGTCACCGCCCGTGATGAAAAAGACAACGCTGCCAAAGCCGAACTGGTCGTACTTGATATACCTCCCGCGATAAGCGTTGACCCGGCTACCAGCCCTGCCTCTCCCGGATATGTGGGGATGCAGCTCGATGTCTCCGGAACACACTTCCTGCCCGAGAGAGTTGTAACCGTCACCTACAACGATAACAGCAATTCCGTCACCGGAATGACGGACGCTAACGGCCTATTCACAATAGATTTAACGGTTCCACCCAGCATTGCCGGTAACCACACTATTACGGCAACCGATGGCAAGAACACCGCAAGCTCGATTTTCGTTATGGAGTCAAAACCCCCACAGATGCCGGTGCCACTGGAGCCCGCCGCAACGAATTACGCGGATCCCAGAGCCCGCTTCGACTGGCAGGATGTTACCGACCCCAGCGGAGTTAGCTATTGCCTCCAGATAAGCGCCGATAGAGATTTCAGCACCCTGGTTTTGGAGAAGAAGGGCCTCACAGATTCGGAGTACACACTTAGTAAGGAAGAGGAGCTACCAAGATATAGCGTGGATGTAGATACTCCCGCAGAAACGGAATCAAATCAGGATAATTCCACCGAGGAGAATCACACCTCTGTCGAGCCTCGTGATGGCTCGATTGCCTATTACTGGAGGGTAAAGGCGGTCGATGGCGCCTTCAATGAAAGCGACTGGTCCGTCCCCCGTTCTTTCTACATAGCTTCCCGTTCGGTGCTGTTCTCCGGAGAGACCAGCTATATCTGGATAGCTGTCGTGGCTGCAATAGGTTTTCTCATCTACCGCATGCAGAAAAATAAATCGACATAATCGTTACGAAGTATAGTGGTAATGCAGACCCAATCCCTGACCAACAGTTTCATTTAGATTATATTCTGCTCAGGGTCTGCTTTTTCAGCACGACCTGTCTGTTTTCGCCCTGAGTTGCCGCTTCAGCTACGACCGGCATTTCCTTCATCGCATCCACCATTGAGAACCGCCTTCGCAAGCGATGTTAATTAAATCCGGGCAACTATCTAAATCGCCGCCTTACTGGTTGTTTTCATACTATCGCGGGAGGGCCTGCTATCCACACTCCCCCCCTTTGGGTGATTGTGCTCGGTATACCGATAAGATAGTATTGGGAGAGGTAAGGTTAGGATAGTTTAAGAGAGGAGAGAGAAGGAGAGATGGCAAGTAATAATATTGAAAATATGCTGACAACCAGTGATGTAGCACAACTCCTCAATGTACATATCAACACGGTGAGGCGCTGGAGCAACCAGGGCATCCTGAAAAATTACCGCATCGGATCCCGGGGAGACCGGCGTTTCAGCAAAAAGGACCTTGAGGAGTTTCTCGTAGAGAAGTCGGTGTAAAAATATTCGGCTGATTAAGAATAGAGCGTGTATATCATAAAAGTATAATATTGCATAATGTGTTAGTTAGTATACATAATAGTAGAGGTGGTAAAATATCAGGTAGCAGGGCAGAAAACCTGGCATTGGAGGAATTTTGGTGAACAAGATAGTAATAATGATAATAGATGAACAGTCCTTTTTCCGGGCAGGGGTCCGCCAGGTATTATCCGGTGAGGCTGATTTCGAGATACTGGACTGTGACCCGGCGCAGGACCCCTTCAGGATAATCGAGAACAGTTCGCCCAATATCGTTCTGCTGGGTTCGGACCTTGGTACTCACAGCGGCCTCGAGCTCAGCCGCAGAATAGCGAGGTACTACCCCAACACCAAGGTTATTATGCTCAGCCCCAACCCCAACGACGAGGAGCTCTTCGAGGTCATCAAGACTGCAGCCGTGGCCTGCCTGAGCAAGAGCGTGGAGACAAATGAGCTGGTCAGCACCATCAGGAGAGCCTGCGGGGGAGAGTACCCGATAAACGAAAGCGTGATGACCCGGCCGCGAATTGCCGGGCGGTTACTGGAGCATTTTCAAAACAACGCGCCGGTAGAGAAGACTATAAAGGATGTCACTGGCCCGCTTACCAACCGTGAAACCCAGATTATACAGTATATTGCCGAGGGCAATACCAACAAGGAAATCGGCCTGGCCCTGGGTATAAGCGAGCAGACCATCAAAAGCCATGTCAGCGCCATCCTGCGCAAGCTGAACGCCTATGACCGGGCACATGCCGTTGCCCTGGCCATACGGAGCAGCTGGATATCTGCAGATGGAAACGGCAAGGAGCCAAGGTGACTAAAGGGATGGTTATAAGGACAAAGTACCGGCTTACCTTCCGATAATGCCGGCAGTCAGGTTCGAAAATGGACGATAAAAATAGAGAAAAATCACAGCGCACCTACACCGCAGATTATACGTGGCCGGAGGACAATCCGCCAGAGAATAACGCTGGGAATACAGGAAAAGAGAACGGAGTACCCACGGATAAGAAGCAGTCTCAGCGAAAGGTCGACTCCCATTCCATGAGGCAGTCCATATCGCCCGAAGTTCTGCAATATATCCCGGAGGTGATAGCCAGGCGTTACAATGCCATACCACTCAGTATATCGGGCAATACCCTGAAAGTAGCGATGGCAGACCCGACCGATATCTTCGCCCTGGAAGCTTTCACGGCAAACAGCAAGAAAAGAATCAAGCCGGTAGCCGCCGATGCCAGGGAAATCCGCAACGCCATCGACTTCAACTACAAGGGCTACGGCGATATCGAGAAACATATTTCCAATATTTCCGTTCCCAGTGATACCCTCGATGAAAACCTCGCGGCCGATATTGCCGTCGACGCCCCCCTGGCGCAGGCGCTCAACCTCATTATCGAGGAAGCGGTCCGCTCCCGCTCTTCCGATATCCACATCGAGCCACAGGAAGACCGTGTGAGGGTGCGCTACCGTATCGACGGCACGCTCAACGATATGATGTCTCTTCCCCTCAGCATCCACCGGGCTATTATATCCCGGATAAAGATACTGGCCGATATGAATATCGCCGACCACCACCACGCCCAGGACGGCCAGTTTTCCACCAATGCCAAGGGGAGAGCTATTGACATACGTGTTGCCACCACGCCAACCGTGGTCGGCGAGATGGCGGTACTGCGTTTGCTGGACAAATCTCAAGCCACCCTGGGTCTATCCGAACTTGGCTTACTGCCAGATAGCCTGGAGAAGTACGAGAAACTGCTCAAGGTACCATACGGAATGATTCTGGTCAGCGGACCCACGGGTGCCGGCAAGACCACCACTATGTACGCCTCCATCAACTCGCTGGACACGATGGGCAGAAATATTATCACCATCGAAGACCCTGCGGAGTACCGCTTTCGCGACATCAACCAGATCCAGATAAACCCGCAGGCCGGTATCACCTTCGCCAAGGGGCTGCGCTCGATACTCCGCCTCGACCCGGATATCATAATGGTGGGTGAGATTCGTGATGCCGAGACCACCAGTATCGCCGTTCAGTCGGCCCTGACCGGCCACCTGATGCTTTCCTCCATCCACGCCAGCGACTCTGCAAGCGTACTCACCCGGCTCATCGACCTGAAAGTGGAACCATTCCTGATTGCCTCATCGGTTATCGGCGTTGTCGCCCAGAGAATGGTAAGGCGTATCTGCCCCGATTGCGCGCACACCATCGAAGCCCCGATGATAGAGCAAATGGCCTATCAGAGCGAGACAGGAGAAGAGAGGAAGGAATTCCTCTACGGTACCGGCTGTTCCGCCTGCTCCTATACCGGTTACCTGGGCCGTATCGGTATTTTTGAAATACTGCTGGTAAGCGACAATATCAGGGCGCTTCTCATCAAACAGGCGTCGAGCAGCGAAATACGGGCCAGTGCCCTGAACGAGGGAATGGCATCGATGATAAACGACGGAATGAGGAAGGTGAAGA
>JAGYOC010000081.1 GCA_018399795.1 Dehalococcoidales bacterium | reverse complement strand
GTATCCCACTTGGGCCCCCCGACACTGCCCAATAGTACGGCGTCGGCACTGCGGCACAGTTTCAGGGTATCCTCCGGCAGAGGGGTGCCCTCCGCATCCAAAGCGGCCCCGCCGATAAGACCGTGGTTAAACTCAAACTGGAGGTTAAACTTTTTACCCACCGCGGCAAGTACCCTTTGGGCAGCTTCCATCACCTCTGGACCAATCCCATCCCCCGGTAAAACTGCTATTTTGAAGCTCGCTTTATCTGCAGTTTTCAGTTTCGTTTTAATATCCATGTCTGTTTTATTGTCCATTTCAGCGCTCCCCTTCCAGAACCCATTTAGGTGCCAGGTTAGTGGTAGCATAGGTCAGCCAACCACCGCTGTGAATAATCTGCTGCAAAAATTCCGGGTAAGTATTGGTAGCATACTCCGTTCCCTGGCTGGTATTTGATACCTGCCCGGCATTAAAATCTATTTTGAGGTAATCCCCCTCTTTCATTGCATCGGTCTGCTCCAGTTCCACAATCGGTAGACCGATGTTAATGCAGTTTCGCAGAAAAATTCTAGCAAAACTCTTTGCAACTACACATTGGATTCCAGCCGCCTTAATTGCTATTGGAGCATGCTCACGTGATGATCCACAGCCAAAGTTTTCACCGGCCACCAAGACACTTCCGGACACATCCTCCCTCCGGCCGAAACCCGGTCTGGCATCCTCCATACAGTTTTTTGCCAGCTCATCGGGGTCGGTGGTAGCCAGATAACGGGCCGGAATAATCTCATCGGTATTTATGTGGTCTCCAAACTTAAAGACCTTGCCTTCTCGTATCATTTATATCCTCACTCTTTTCGTTTTCCGCTTTACTCTCTTCTCTCTTCTCTAACTCAAATGCAGCTCAAATGCAGTACGGTACTCTTTTAGCTGCTGTTTAAGCCGCTACGTCAGCCCCTATGTCAGCCGCCCGTTTAGCCTCTCGAGGGCATCATCGTCCGGACCACATAGATAGCCCTTGACAGCAGTGGCTGCAGCAACCACGGGAGATGCAAGGTAGACCTCGCTGCCGGCATGACCCATTCGGCCGACAAAATTACGGTTGGTGGTAGAGACCGCCACCTCCTTCTCGGCCAAAATACCCATATGCCCGCCTAGGCAGGGTCCACAGGTGGGGGTTGAAAATGCGCAGCCAGCGCTTACGAACTTTTCAGTTAAGCCCTCCCGCATGGCCTGCAGATACACCTCCTGCGAGCCGGGCAGGATGATACAGCGCAGGCCTTCAGCTATCGGCTCATCGCCCAACACCGCCGCAGCAGCCCGCAGATCTTCAATCCGGCCGTTGGTGCAGCTGCCGATAACCACCTGGTCAATTTTTATCTTCTCTGCAGCCAAGGTGCTGATAGTTGCTCCATTATCCGGCAGAAACGGGCGGGCGACCGTCGGTTCAAGAGTACTTAAATCAATTTCTAGGTGGCGGCTGTACTCAGCATCCTCATCAGCACTGCGCACATCCACATGAATACCTCGAGCCTCCTCATAGGTTTGGGTAACACCGTCTACCGGAAACAGACCCGCCTTACCTCCCGCTTCTATGGCCATATTACTGACGGTAAATCGAGAGTCCATACTTACCGCCTCCACTCCCGTCCCGGTGAACTCCAGAGTTTGATAATTAGCCCCATCAACCCCCAGCAGAGAGATGAGATGCAGGATTAAGTCCTTTCCGGATACGCCCGGAGAAAACTGCCCTTTCAGTTCTATCCGAATTGCTTCGGGCACCTTAAACCACGCCTTTCCGGTAAAAAACACCCCTGCCAGGTCTGTCGACCCCACTCCGGTCGAAAATGCTCCCAGAGCACCGTAGGTACAGGTATGGCTATCGGCCCCTACGACAAGATCTCCCGACTTCACCAAAC
>JAGYOC010000080.1 GCA_018399795.1 Dehalococcoidales bacterium | reverse complement strand
AAGTATCGAGACATCATTGATATCTCGATGGGCCAATTAAATCAGGGAAGGTATATCTTTAAAGGCATCGGCAAGGTCCCGGTGCTCTACCTCGATACCTTCCCTCTTCCTCTTTATGGCGGTTATTAGGTCAATAGTCTGGGTAAAGTAATCGATAATTTTTCTCATCCCGCTGAATTCGGAGAGTATTACCGAAACGCTCAACTCACCCTTTGGCCTGGGGTAATCGCCGCTACGTATTATGGCCTCCGGAGCAATACGCTTGAGGTGAGTACCGATATCCTTCACCAGGCTCATATCCATTTCCTTGGCCGGTGCCGAGATGAGGTACAGCCCGCGGCCGGCATCGGCCGGATTACACCTGAGTGAAAGTTCGCTAACCGCATTGTTAATCAACTGCACCCCCCTCTGCCCTTCCGCCATCTTATCTCTGAAATCAAAGGGGTTCTTCATCCTGCCGAGCTGAGAACTGCTGTAGCCTATTACCGTCCAACCCGCCAGCGTCTGGATTATATCCCCGGCATCAAGAATACGGGAACCTATATACTCCCGTCTGGTTTCCTCACCAGCGCATAACACGTTATAGAACGGCTCAACTATCAAGGAGTTGACCTGAGCCAGATTACCCCTAATTGAATAGTTCTTACTGATATACCTCTGGTTATCGACAATAAAAACGGCATCGGCCACCAGATAGGACGATTTAAGACAGGTGGCAGCATTATATATGGTTCTCCCTTCCGTTTCCTCTTCGTGCTGAAACGGGAGAACTATCAAGTTGTAGAGAGGTTTTTCAACATAACGCTCTTTTAATTTCTGTGTTATCGTGGCTATGGCCCCAGACCCAGTACCACCAGCAGCACCGGCAATGAGCAGAAAGGCATCCGTTTCGGCAAACTGCGGTGTCTCTCTAAGAGCATCAATAACCTTATCACCATCATCTCGGGCAATTTCGGCGCCGAGCTCGTTAATCTTACCCACGCCATGCCCGCTCGTCTTATTCCCGCCGATAAGCACCCGATGCTGATAATCCGGCCTTACATTCGCAAGCCCGCTTAAATCAGCGACATCTGTGTTAACGGCAAAGACCCCAGTAATAATATTCAGTTTTCGCTCCAGCCTTGCCTTGATACCCAAACGGGCAAATTCATCGGCTATCCTGCCACCACACTGACCGAAACCTATAACCAGTAGCTTCACTTTATTTACTCATACCGTAATCAAAGTATTTAACTATTTTAGACATAACATTGATACCGATGTCAATTATATCCATCTCAAACCAGTTTATCTTTTACAGACCCTTACCGGCGATATATAAGGCCAGGTCGGCCAGCCGGCAGCTATAGCCCCATTCGTTATCGTACCAGGACAGCACCTTGACCATGTTACCACCTATTACCATCGTGCTGGGCATGTCCACTATCGAGCTCAAGGAGTTCCCCTTGAAATCAACACTCACCAGTTCCTCTTCGCAACACCCCAGTATCCCTTCAAGGTCTCCACCAGCAGCTTTCCGGAACGCCCCGTTGACCTCCTCCACACTCACTTCCCGACCCAGCTCAGCAACAAAATCAACCACAGATACCGTCGCCGTCGGCACCCGGAAGGCCATACCATGCACCCTCCCCTTCAACTCCGGTATTACCATCGTCACCGCCTTGGCCGCTCCCGTAGTGGTCGGAATTATGTTCGACCCGGCCGATCTCGCCCGGCGCAGGTCCTTGTGATACATATCCAGTATCCTCTGGTCATTGGTATACGAGTGGATGGTGGTCATCAATCCCTTGCTCACACCAAAGCTCTGGTGCAGTACCTTCACCGCCGGCGCTATACAGTTGGTCGTACAGGATGCATTGGATATCACCCGGTGCTTCCCCCCATCATAGCTACCCTCGTTTACCCCCAACACCAGCGTAGCGTCTTCATTCTTGGCCGGTGCCGAGATTATAACCTTCTTGGCTCCACCCTCAAGATGCGCCACCGCCTTCGTGGCATCGGTAAAAAGGCCTGTCGACTCTATTACGATATCTACACCGTAATCGCCCCACGGTATCCTCCCCGGCTCACGCTCACTCAATACCTCCACCCTCTTCCCGTCTACGGAAAAGAACCCCTCTCCTTCCTTTACCTCACCAGTAAAAGGACCATAGGTGCTGTCCCACCTCAATAGATGAGCATTCGTCCTCGTATCGGTGAGGTCATTGACCGCCACCACCTCAAGCTCCTTACCATATCTCTCCTGAATAGCCCGGTAGCTCAGCCTCCCTATCCGACCGAAACCGTTTATACCTATTCTGGTAACCATATGCTATACCCCCTTCTATCCTGAGTATTATTACAACCGCCAATTATATTAAACTTACGCTCAACTCTACAACCGACCCTTTATGTTGTACAGAGAATCCATGCCACCATATATCGCTCTATCCCCAAGCTCAGCCTCTATCCTGAGCAGACGATTGTACTTCGCAGTACGCTCCCCTCGGCAGGGCGCACCCGCCTTGATCTGCCCCGTGCCAAGCCCTACCGCCAGGTCTGCTATCGTGGTATCCCCGGTCTCACCGGAACGATGGCTGACTACCGCCGTCCAGCCTTCTCCCTTAGCCATCTTCACCGCCTCTATCGTCTCCGTCAGCGTCCCTATCTGGTTCGGCTTGATCAGTATCGAGTTCGATGCCCTCTCATTGATTCCCCTCTCAAGCCTCCCTACATTGGTAACATAAAGGTCATCACCTACCAGCTGAACCCTGTCGCCCAACCTATCATTGAGCATTCTCCATCCTCCCCAGTCATCCTCCGCCATCCCGTCCTCTATGCTTATTATCGGATACTCTGATACCCAACCAGCGTAGTACTCCACCATCTCCTCACTGCTAAGGGTAACCCCTTCCCTCTCCAGTATGTATTTCCCATCCCGGTAAAATTCGCTGGATGCCGGGTCCAGGGCCAGAAAGCAATCCCTCCCCGCTTCGTATCCAGCCCTCTCTATCGCTCCCAGTATCAGCTCCACCGCATCACGGTTTGATCCAAGAGAAGGCGCAAAACCACCCTCATCCCCAACATTCGTGTCCAATCCCTTATCCTTCAATAACACCTTCAAACCCTGATATACCTCCGCACTCACCCGCATCGCCTCACCAAAGCTCTCCGCCCCCAAAGGCATTATCATAAATTCCTGAAAATCAGTAGAACCAGCAGCATGCCTGCCACCATTCAGTATGTTGAGCATCGGCACCGGCAGCCGGTAGCTCTCT
>JAGYOC010000079.1 GCA_018399795.1 Dehalococcoidales bacterium | reverse complement strand
CAAGCTGGACCTGGATGGGGAAGAGGCCATCCAGTGGGCAGTTGATTACCTCCATAATGAAGCCCTATGAAAAGCGATAATACTGCCGACAGGAAAAGTTTCGAGGAGCTGGTAGCCGAGGCCGTCTCTCTCCTACCCGAGGAATTCCGCAACCGGATGGAGAACGTGGACGTGGTGGTGGAAGACATCCCCTCAAGGATACACCTGGCAAATGTCGGACTCAAGAGCGGCCATACCCTCCTCGGCCTTTACCAGGGTGTTCCCCAGATAAGAAGGGGACGCGGCTACGGGCTGGTGGCACCGGACAAGATTACCATATTCCGCAAACCGATCGAAGCGATGTGCCGCAGCGAGGACGAGGTCAGGGACAGGATACAGAGGGTGGTGAGGCATGAGATAGCCCATCACTTCGGCACCGGTGAGGCGAGGCTGGCTCAGCTCGAGCACCGGGAAGAGCCTTGACCATATAGTCGCCCTCCCTGCGATATCCGGAAGCAGCGCGGTAGTAATCCCTGGCACCGACACCGCTCAATACGGACAGCTTCTTTATCCCGAACTCGCCGGATGCTATGCGCTCCGCCTCGACAAGCAGCGCTCTGCCCAGGCCGCGGTGCTGGACCGCCCCCTCATCCTGTTTGCCCAGGGAAGTCTCAGGGCCGTAGATATGAAGCTCCCTGATTATGGCAGGCCTTCTCTTTTCCGCCCCGTCCCACCCACTTTCAAGGGCGTTAATCCTCATCCGTAGCAAACCGAAGAGAGTTTCACCATCATCCTCAAAAGAGAGGAATATTTCCCTGCCGCCTGAGGCCCGGTAGTCAATTCTCTTCAGGTGAGGCTCACCCACTTCACGGCCTTCACGGATGCGGTGGCCGTACTCGCGGCAGCGGATACATCGGCACTCGATGCCGCGCTCCTTCATCCATCTCCTGGCCTCACCCCTCAGCGAGTCCTTCAACCCGCCGGTGATATAGCGGGCCGGTATATCGCGGAGCACCCTCGATATGCGCACATATTCCGGAACAAGGGACTTGATGGCCACGGTGAGCTCAATCATCTCCCCGTCATCATAGGGTGAGTAATCACCATTTTGGTACCAGCGCTCCAGCTCGGTACCGGAAACCACCATTGTGGGGTAAAGCTTGAGCCCGTCCGGCCTGAAATCAGGGTCGGAAAAGAGCCACCGGGACATTTCAAGGTCATGCGGGGGGGTCGAGCCTGGAAGTCCCGGCATCCAGTGGTAGTGCACCTTGAAGCCGTAATCCTTGAGCAGCCGGGTGGCACGGACGACATCGGCAACGGTGTGCCCCCTCCGGATGGTGCGGTAGATATCGTCATCGAGCACCTGGACACCGAGCTCCACCCTGGTGGTGCCGAATTCCAGCATGCGTTCAATTTCCTCTTTGCCGCACCAGTCCGGCCTGGTCTCGATACACATACCGACGCAGCGAGAGCCCGCCTTCTCATTAAGCCGCTTGGCCTCATCGAGAGAAGAGGAAACACGGCCGTTGAGGGCATCGTAGCAGTCCTTGATAAACCGGCGCTGGTATGCCACGGGAGCTGCCAGAAAGGTGCCACCCATTACAATCAGCTCCACCTTGTCGGTGGGGTGACCCATATCGGCGAGCGTGCCGAGCCTCATTCTAACCTGCCCGGCAGCGTCATACCCGCAGGCGCTCGCTCTTAGCACCGCCGGCGATTCCGGGGTATAGCTCTGAGGCACGTCCGGATAGGTGGGACAGCACACACAATGGCCCGGACACTTCATGGGACGGGTCATAACCGCCAGCGGTGTGACCCCCGATATTGTCCTGGTAGATTTTCTCATAGTATACTCGTATCAAGTTTAGCAAATATGTGCCTATGGCAACAAACAGAGAGACCTTCGAACGAATAGCACCGGGGTGGTATAACTTCCGGCACTGGTCCATCTTCTCACATGAGCTCGAGGAACTGGCCCGGCACTGGCAGGGTGGCAGGCTGATCAACCTGGGCTGTGCCCACGGGCCCGACTTTCTCCCCTTCCGCCGGAACTTCGATTTATACGGCGTGGACTTCTCCGAGAATATGATAGCAAGTGCCCGGAAATATGCCCGCAAATTCGGCTTCAGCGCCAGGCTGACGGTAGGCGATGTCACCCACCTCCCCTTCAAAGACCGGAGCTTCGACCATGCCATCTCGATAGCCACCTATCATCATATCAGGGGAGATGAAGAGAGGCTTAAAGCGCTTGTCGAGCTACATAGAGTCCTCAAACCCGGTGCCGGGGCCTTGATTACCGTATGGAACCGCTGGCAGCGCCGCTTCTGGTTCCAGGGTAAAGAAGCGATCGTTCCCTGGCGCAGAAAAGGCACGACACTCGAGCGCTATTACTACCTTTTCACCTATCCGGAACTGGAGAGAATGGCCCGGCGGGCCGGCTTCGAGATACTCAGATCGTTTCCGGAGCACTCCTACCGGTACC
>JAGYOC010000078.1 GCA_018399795.1 Dehalococcoidales bacterium | reverse complement strand
CGGATATGCTCAAAACAAATAAGCTTACTACACGAGAGGCCGAGGTTCTCGAGTGTCTCATGGCGGGATGTACAATTGAAAAAACCGCCGGCTTGCTCAACATTACTGAGCGTACCGTAAAGGCACATATCACCAATATTTATGAGAAAACTGGGGCCTCAAACAGGATTGAGCTTGCTAATATACTTAGCGGTTCATAGTTGAACCTTGGCAATTACCACTTTCGGCTTGTTTGCCCTTAATTCACAATTTTTTTATCAATATCCCTGTTGTTCTTCTTCCAGTTTATTTATGAACAGATCAAGCACATCCTTCTCCCCTTCCAGCTTCATGGCAGGATCAAGATTATAGAAAATGGTAATAACTTGAGCTCCTTTTCCTGTAGTATCACGTTCATTCGAGATCAGTATTTTAGAAAGGTCCCTGTAGGTCGCCCTTAAGTCCTCTATGACAGCTTTTATCTCATTTTCGTTGTTCAATTCTCTATAGCGCATATTCGGCCCCTATCAATAATAGTTATGAGTTCAAACTTATTTAATTAATCAATTTAGTTTAATCTTAGCAGTTATTTGAACTTTTTGAAATAGTAAAACAATCTTACTTGTATTTTCTATTTTGTAACTGCCATAAACTCTCTACGAACATAATACTGAGTCGGGCACAGCCTTCCAGACCACTGCCTCTTCAATTCAGTTCGGCTAAAATACGCAATCCTTCCAGTGTAAGCCAGGGTGACTGTTCATCTATACACTTTATATGCGGGGCAAAAGTCCCGGCCATTCCGCCAGTGTCAATGACCCTTCTGATAAAGCCCGATAACAATATTCGAATTTCCCACATCGACGGCACATAGCATAAGTTCTCCTTTTTAAGTCATACATCATAGGTGGAGATAAGATGTGGTGCGGAGAGTTTTACTCAAGGGTCCATTCGTCGATAATGCGGATTTGTTCTATATCCAGGTTGTATTGTCTGTCACCTTCATCGGAGCGGTCTAAATGCCAGACAAAGTCGACTGTTACCACTCCCTTGTACAGCTCATCGGTGGAGGCTATGATACCCTTTTCCCACCTGGCCTCAGCAAGGCCTTCCTTTACATCTCGTTTGGTGAAAAGCACTATCTCCCCTGTCTCAAGTTCATCCTTTTCCGCCGGGTGAGATTCGAGGATAACATCGTCTGTCCAATGCTCACTTCCCTCGGCAACATCAAAATCCCCTACCATCGAGATAACCTGATACTCCCCGTTCGTGTCTTCGCTTCCCGGGGTAAGGACTTCTGCGGGATAATACCTGGTCTCGCTAAAGCCTCCATCCTCTGCGTAGAAAGCAGCCAGAACTATCCCTTCCCCGAGATAATCGGTACTTTCCGGCTCGGCTTCGCTTTTCTTTGTTTCTACGGTTTCCGACGTTTCTACCGTATCAACTCCAGCACATCCGGCAAAAGTAAGCAACACCCCTGCCAACAGCAGATATAAGATCTTTTTAATGATAGAATTCTTCATGGCCCACCTCCTTACATAATTATACCACGCCGATTTCACATGTAAAGGTGAGATGAGGGCCGGCTGGATGCAGTTATACAAACCCTAGTGCGAAATTATTCGGAAAGATAATGGCGTATCAGCTCGGGGCCGGAAGAGAAATAGCGGCCGGAGGACTTCCCGGAAGCCTCGCTAAAGCGCTGCGTTTTCTCTTCGCCCGCATGTCTGCTGTCGTACAGCACATAGGGAACCGGCTCGGCCACATGGGTACGGAGGCTAATGGGGGTAGGATGGTCCGGAAGAATCAGAATACGATACTCCTGCCCGGAAGCGGCGAGGGCCGCGTGTATAGGTGCCACCACCTTTTGGTCGATCAGTTCCATGGAGCGAATTTTATCCTTCAGCGAGCCCTGGTGTCCGCTTTCATCCGGCGCTTCCAGGTGCAGATAGACATAGTCGGTGTCCCCGGAGAGGGCCTCGATAGCTGCAGAGGCTTTTCCGTCAAAGTTGGTATGGATATTCCCGGTTGCTCCGTCTACATGGATCGGCTCAAGCCCCGATAGAATACCGATGCCGTAAATCAGATCCACCGCAGAGATGACCGCCCCGTTGAGTCCATAGCGCTGTTCAAAGGAAGAGAGCTGCGGTCGCTTGCCCTCACCCCATATCCAGATGGAGTTGGCAGGGTTCTCTCCCTTCTCTTTTCTCTTCACATTAATCGGGTGAGACTCGAGCAGCTCAAGGGAGCGGGCGGTCATATCTAAAAAACCCCGCCCGTGGGCACCGCCGGGCAGATATTCGGCAATACCCTGCCCCAGAATATCGTGGGGCGGGGTAAGCTCGAAGCCCCAGGGGCCGTCTTTCCACACCAGCAGGTGGCGGTAACTTACTCCCGAATAAAACCGCAGGCTCTCGCTTCCGAGCTGCTCATTGATCAAAGTAATCAGCTCGCGGGCTTCCGCATTACTGATCTCGCCGGCGGAGTGGTCCAGCATACGCCTCGATTCTAAGGGCCCCTCACCACTCAGAGTTACCAGATTACATCGAAAGGCAACATCGCTTTCGGACAGCTCAACTCCCATACTCGCCGCTTCCAGGGGTGAGCGGCCGGTATGGTACAGCTCCGGCTCATAGCCCATCAGTGCAAGGTTGGCCACATCCGAGCCGGGGGCCATCCCCTCGGGAACGGTCTTTACCATTCCAACCTCACCTCTGCGGGCCAGGGAATTCGTAGCGGGGATTTCGGCAGCCTCCAGGGGTGTTTTTCCGTCAAGCTCATCAATAGGATAATCGGCCATTCCGTCTACAAGAATTGTGATGTATTTCATTTTAGCAAATCCTCCACCACCTGCTTCATCGCATTTTTTTCGCAGGCATCCGGATGCCGTACCGGCCGGTTGGCAATTCCCCGGATTGGTTCGGGCACCTTCAGTCCGGCAGTCTGAGCAATCAGATCTATCAACTCGAAGTCGCTCCGCCCTTCTGTTTCCACACCCAGGGCTTCGGCTACACTGCGGCCGAACTTAAAAGGACTTGCGGTCGAGGCTATCAAGGTGGGAGTGTGGTCACCGCTCTTTTCGACGTAGTGGCGATATACCCGATAACCCACCGCGGTATGGGTATCGACCAGATAGCCGTATTCGCGGAAAAGCTCACCTATGGTCTCCACCGTCTGTGCATCGTCGGCGTAATCACCGTAAAAGTTGTTCATTTCCGCCTTCATTTCTGCGGGTATCTCGTAAAATCCACGCTCCTTCA
>JAGYOC010000077.1 GCA_018399795.1 Dehalococcoidales bacterium | reverse complement strand
GACCATGACCAGCAGCTGCTAAACTGCCAATCATGGTCTTTTTGAATCTATTTATTTTATTGAATTAACTTGCACATTTGAATCGGTTACTGCTCCTGTTACAGTGATGCTTTCTTCTGCCACAAAGGGAGCATCTGAGAAAGCGAGATTATTGTTCTTCGTCAATCATGATCTCTTGTTCTTCCTCCAATATGAAGTAGTGGTCTCTGGATGCTTCCTCTATATGTCCATAAGCCCAGTGGTCGGCGGAAACATCGGACCAAGTTGGTGTCTTCACCCCATGCAAGGGGCCTCTGTCTAGAATTTTATTGATCACGACTACGGTCTCGGCTCGAGTTATCGCTTGGGCTGGCCTAAATGTGCCGTCAGGATAGCCGGTTAGAATGTCAGCCTGATATGCCTGTTCTATAACCTGTTCTGCCCAATGTCCGGATATATCCGATAACTGATGGCTACCGTTGCTGCTTAACCCCAACCAGCGACTGGTTATTGCTGCCACCTCTGCCCGGGTGATGGCGTTCTCAGCCTGGAAGTTGCCATCAGGATAACCCTTTAACAGCCCTCCCTGGGTAGCTTTGGCAATCGCTGTTTTTGCCCAATGATCTGGCGCCAGGTCTGAATAGCCAGTGGTGTCATCTGCAGCTTTCTGGCTTGCCTCATGGACCCCAGCCAGAATCGTTGCCATTTCTGCTCTAGTCAGGTGGTTTTCCGGCTTAAAGGTATCGTCAGGGTAACCAATGATATAAGCCTGGTGGAAGCCATCTTCATCAGGAGTCAGTACCTGCTGGCTATCAAAATAATCTTCTAGCCCCTCACCCTGGATAACGGCAAAAGTGCTAAATCTATCAATCATAAATTTTAGGCCCGGTACATCCTCTTTGTAAGAGGTTACTTCTCCTCTATAAACTACCTTTTCTCCATCGCTATGCTCTATATAGACGCCTAGATTCCGGAGATATTCCTGACGTTCCTGTTCATTGTCTGGTAGAGTAATCTCCCCTAATGGCAGCGTGATTTCTACCGCTCTACTCTTCATATTGGTCTCAATGGTGGCTGGGCGACCAACTAAGCTTACATTATCATCTTTAATAATCTGGCGAACAACCTCTTCAGTTCTTAATCTACTGGCAACCTCATTTCGTTTCTCCTCTTCTTTAATAGGTACTACTCTAAAGTATAAGTCTTGATCCAGTTCTTGCAATGATTCACTTGGAATACTTATTTTAGCATGTTCGCTTACAATTTCAAGATTAATCTTGCCTTGGGAGACAGCCTCGACAGCTTCCTTTGGAATTATAACCCTTACCTCAGATACTTGATCATTTGGGTCAGGAATAACTATTCTAGCAGTATCTTCGTTGGCTTGTAATACTTTATTGACAGCTTCAGTAGCATTAGCTACATCAAAAGTTACTTTGTCTCGTTTAGTTCCATCACTTTCTGTCGTTCTTTCGAGACTAGCTGTGGATACTATTGTGTCACTTTCCCCTTCTTCTACATTGACAGTGATTTCCTCTACAGTGTCGCTGGGTGTTTCTGAACTGCCACTTCCTGAAGAACTATCATCCTCGCCTGAATCATCAAGCTCTGTGATGGTGAGTTCAAAGCTCTGCGTTGCCGCCACCCCGCGCTCGTTGGTCACGGAGGCCTTAAGGGCCACGCTGCCGCCGTCCTCACCGGAGAGGGTTCCGCTCAGAATGCGGGTCTCCGGGTCGAAACTCAGCCATCCGGGCAGCTCCGATTCGTCAGCGCAGGTTAGCCCGTAGGTGAGGGGTTCGTCGGCCTCCGGATCGTCCAAATATCCTTCGGGAACGGTAAAGGAAAACGCTTCGTTTACCAGTGCCTGTTGATCCTCTATCTCAGGCAGCACAGGTTTGGCCTGGATTTCAAAGGCGCCCATATCCGAACCGTCATAGCGGTGGCGATAGTAGCCGGGCCCGCGCTGGTCCCAATCCATATCCGCGGGGTTGCTGCCGGCGTCGATTGCCGGGCTCCCGCCGCCCAGGGCGTGGGTATGGGTCGAACCACCGTTATCAGACAGAGGTCCCAAAAGGGGATCCTGTTCGACGATATTGCCGTCCACACCGTCGGTCACGCCGTGGTCGCCGCCTGTAGTTTCCACAAGCGAGTTGCTGACGTTCAGGGTGCCACCGGTATTGATAATGTCCACGGGGGTTGCCCCGCCGACTTCACTCTGGATGTTACCACTGAAGATAGAGCTTTCGATGGTAAACGTACCTTCTTTTATAATCAACCCTCCGCCAGCATTGCGAGCAATGGTGGAGTTCTGGATGTTCGCGTCTTCACTATTTACGTTTACACCGGCGAGCGTAGGTACTTCCTTGTCGGGATCAGCATCTCCCAAAGGATGTACCATATAATCGTTTGTATCCGAGCGGTGCACAGCGCCGAGGCCGGCGAAGCCGGTGTTGCCGCTGACGGTGCTGTTACGGAGAGTGAACTTATCGGCGGTTCCACCGATGCCCACCCCCTTGGCGGACGTATGCAACGGAGCCCAGTATTTTTTATCACTCATATATTCCTCAATACCTGTATGCTCGTGTACTTTATTGTTTTTAATGGTACAGGAATCAATGAGCACGTTTTCAACCTTATCCAGACAGATGCCAGAGGCTCCATTGTCGCTATCCCCACCATTCCACTTTATAGTACGGGTGCTCGTCGTCATGTTGCCACTTATGGTCGAATTTTGGAGGATAAGCTCCGTCGTTTCAGTGACGTGAATGCCACCGCCTCCAGTCACCCCGTAGTTTTCAGCAATACGGGTATCGGCAATTGTTACAGTATCGGCCTCAACTCGAACGCCGCCAACTCCCCCGGCGATATTCAGGTTTCCTGTAATCGTCGACCCCTCGATGGTCAGATTATCTGCTGGCGCAAGGAAATTAATGCCAGCGGCATTACCCCCGTCGAGACTTGGGTCTAAGTATCGCCGACCGCCAAACATACTATGGTTGTTCCGGATAGCTGTATTTTGAACCGTAAGTTCGCAGGTGGCAAATATACCCGCGCTATACGCGAAGTAGCCGGTGTTTCCACTCACAGTGGAGTCCACAACATGGGCCTCGATGCCTTGCAAAAGCAGAGCGCCACCCGGGTTTGCCCGCTCTTCATTCCGTAAGTAGTTGTCTATAATCTCACTTCCGTGCAGAACAGTTTCGCCGTCCTTGGCCCAGACCGCACTGCCTGCAATAGGCGCTGAGCTGTTTTTGATGACACAGTAGCGCATCTCCAGGTTTTCAGCCGTCGTAACCGTTCCGAAAAATTCACCATACCTATCACCCACTCTGCCATTGGTCAGTACGAGCCCCTTGAGCACAACGTCAGAATAGGATGATTCATCAACGTCATCAATATTAAAAATGCCGAAATTGTCATTGCCGCTGATGGTGATGTCGGGAGTGCCGTCATCGTCGAGGTCACCATCGATGGTCAGACTCTTGTCAATCAAGATCCCGGGACTTCCCTCGCTAGAGGTACCGGAAGTCAGGGTAATGGTGTTACCGGAAATCGCTTCGGCAAAGGTGATGGTATCTCCGACAGAGGCATCTTCAACCACCTGACGCAGCGAGCCGGGGCCGCTATCGCCGGTGTTGGTCACCTCTGTGTCCTCCGCACCGTCGGCAGCGGTGACTGTGAGGGTGAATGTGGTGCTGGCTGCAGCCCCGTTCGTATCCGTCGCTGTCACCTGGAGAGTCAATTCTGCAGCCTCCTCGGCAGACGGTGTGCCGCTGAAAGCAGCCGCATCGTCATCAAATTCAAGCCAGCCAGGCAGGAGCGAGCCGTCTGCCTGGGTCGCAGTATAATCCAGAGGCTCGCCCTCATCCAGATGATCGAAGGCGTTGTCGCCGATGGTATAGCTGTAGGCTACGTTTTCATTGGCTACCTGATCCGGAATCCCGTCTACCACGAACGGAAAGGGACCGTGGCGGTTTTCGTACCAATCCACCCGGCGAGCCAGGCGGGGTGCGGCCACCACGTCCAATACACCGTCGCTGTCTATATCCGCAGTGAGCACGCTGGTTTGTGAGCCTACCATCCCGTAATCGGCAATGAGCTGGCGGTCGCCGAAGGTGCCGTCGCCCTTGTTTTCGTGCCAATAGATTTGATTATTATATGTTGTCGCCCCGATCACGTCCAGATGGCCGTTGCCGTTGAGGTCCGCAGCCGTAGTGAGGCTCGCAAACACAGCGAAATATCCCCTCGGAAATTCTTGCGGATCGTCGAAAGTGCCTTCACCATCAGTGTTTTCTGCCCAGTAATTCCCGAAAAGCAGATCCGGAGCACCGTTGCCATTCAGATCGGCGGCTTCCACGTAATACGCTATATTCTTGGCCACTGTTCCCACCACCTGCGCGGTGCCGAAATTGCCTGCGCCGTCACTTTCAAACCAGGCGACTTCGCCGCTGATTTTCGCCGCGGCGATCACGTCCTGGTGACCGTCGCCGTTAATATCCGCGGTGTTCACCGCTTTGGGCCCGGCCAGATCGGTGCTGATGACTTTCCGAGAGCTGAAGTTCCCGGCCCCGTCGTTCTCATACCAAGCAATGGTGTCGTCATAGAAGGAGGGGACGATCAGGTCCAGATGACCGCTGCCGTTCAGATCCGCAGCGTGAACATCCTGGGGGCCGAGCCCGGAAGTGCAGATGACCTGCGGCTCACCGAACTTGCCGGTGCCGTCGTTTTCATACCAGGCGATCTTGTCATCCCCCGAGGAGGCCGAAAGTACATCCAGGTGGCCATTGCCATTGAGGTCCGCGGCACTGACAGCCGTGGGCAGTTCCATCTCGGAGGAAATAATTTTCTCCTCGCTGAAGTTCCCATCCCCATCGTTATTGTACCAGGAGATGGTGTTTGCACCGCGGGAGGCGGTTAGCACATCCGGGGCGCCGTCGCCGTTTAGATCGGCAGTGTATGTATCGTAAACCCCGAAGTCTGATTGCCTGATATTGTTGGCATTGTTAATGCCGTCGAAGATGATGCGTCCACCTCGATCCTGCTGCAGGATAGTTAGAGGCTGCACGGTCGAGAGGAGGGTGTCCACATCATCGCTCATCTCCACGCCCCAGTAGTAGGTAGTGCCTGGTGTAAGCGCGTCAGGAAGAGCAAGTGACTGGTCCTCCCCAACCTCATGGGCCGTGCCGCTGTCAAAGGGATTGGGGGCGGTACCCACATAGAGGGTATAGCTCACAGTGCCGGTTCCGTCCCCGGCCCAGGTGAATTCGGGGTTGGTGTCGATGGTACTGCCGTTATTGCCAACAGGCTGCAAAAATATGGTGCCATCTCCCGTTACTACCTGCTCTACGGTGAAGCTAAAGCTGTACTCTTCTTCCAGTTCAAGTTCTCCTGTATCATCATCTTCTACGGCGTTAGCAGGTATAGTAACTGTAAACTCGGTATCATTATCTAAATCTTCATCAGGGTTAATGGTCAATACTGTATCTTCGATTTCTGTACTGAAGCCTACTTGAGTGCCATTGTCCATCAATGTGATATCCTCAAAACCGTCGCCTTCGGCAATAGCTTCATCAAAGGTTACTTCGATGGTTGTGTCAACTGCTACTTCTGTAGCTTTATCAACTGGATCAGTGGAGTCTACTCCTAAATAAACTTCCTCTGTAGCTGTAATGGTAAAGGTCGCATTTTCTCCTTCGTCAAAGATGATGGTCAATACTACTTGCTCACCATCTTTGGTTAGCTCGCCTGCCAAATAGCTTTCCTTAATGATTAAGATGTTGTCATCTACTTCGTAGTCTGCTTCTGCACCTTCTGTCAATGCTTCACCGTCTTTTACTTCTATAACTTCTGTGGCATTATTCCAGGTGATGGTAGTCGTTACATCAGCCGGAGCGTCCAGGTCGTAAACTGCTGTTTCTGGGTTGATGGTAGCGTCACCGTTCTGCGCATACACACTCGCCGGCATCGCAAAACTAAACACCATCGCGAATGCAATCAGTAGTGATAAAATTTTCTTTCTTTCCTGTTTGCCTATCATTCAATAATTCCTCCTTTTAATCTTAATGTTTGTGCCGTGTTGCTCCACTGTTGCTAATTTGTTGCTACTAGCTACATTTCTGTTACTGATTTGTTGCTATCAACATCATCTGTCGTGGCATTAATAGCACGCCATATTAATCCACATCGAAATATACACCACCCCAACAGGCATAGATCTAACAATATTTCATCTATGTTTAAGGGTAATATTTATCCTGCTGCAGTGGTGGGTTCAACATAATATTTCTTTTAAATAGTTACAAATTGTCAGACTTCTTGTTCATAAAACATTTACC
>JAGYOC010000076.1 GCA_018399795.1 Dehalococcoidales bacterium | reverse complement strand
AACTTGATGATGACCTTAAACCGGTGGGCGATATCGCCCGCGAATGGCTGGTCAACGAAGCGGGCACTACCTATACCTTCTTCCTCCAGGAAGATGTAATATTTCATGACGGCGAAGCAGTGGAGGCCAGCGATTTCAAGTATTCATGGGAAAGGGCGTGCCGCCCTTCTACCGGTTCTCAAACCGCGGCAACCTATCTGGGTGATATTGTAGGAGTCGGCAAGATGATGGATGGAAGCGCTGACGAGATTTCAGGTATCAGAGTCGTCGATGACCATACTCTGGAAGTAACCATCGATTCACCCAAATCATATTTTCTGTCCAAGTTGACCTACCCCACCTCCTTTGTGGTCGACCGCGACAACGTTGCCTCGGGTAATGGGTGGTGGCACCATCCCAACGGTACCGGCCCATTCAAAATGGAAAGCTGGCAGGAAAACGAAAGAATTACTCTCGGCAGAAATGGGTCATATCACAGCCAACCGGCTGAACTGAGCCAGATCATATTCAAACTCTACAGCGGCGTACCGATAAACCTGTACGAGAAGGATGAAATCGATGTGGCCAGCGTTTCCACATCCTATATAGATAGAGCTACTGATGAAAAAGGCCCCTTCTACCAGGACCTGGAAATTTACCCCGAGCTCAGCTTTTTTTATATAGGTTTCAATACGGCAAAACCACCCTTCGACGATGTCCTTATCCGTCGTGCCTTCTCCCATGCCATCGATAAGGAAAGTCTTGCCTCCCTCGTTTTTCAAGACATGGTAGAGCCAGCCGCCGGAATACAACCACCTGGTATGCCCGGTTACAACAAAGACTTGAATGGGCTGGAATATGATATTGACCTAGCGCGGAAACTCATCGGCGATTCCGAGTACGGTAACGCGGCCAGTCTACCGCCAATTACCGTTACCACTTCCGGCCAGGGAGGAAATATTTCCCGTGACCTGGAAGCAATAGCTTACCAGTGGCAGCAAAATCTCGGCGTTGATGTAACTATCCGACAACTGGAACCAGAGCGTTTTCTCTATCACCTCGGCGGAGAAGCGGACGAGATGTTCTTCCTCGGCTGGATTGCTGACTACCCACACCCGCAGGATTTCCTTGACGTACTGTTCCATACCGGTTCCGATAATAACTATGGCGGATACAGCAATACAGAGGTTGATTCCCTGCTCAATATGGCCAACACGGAGATGGACTATGAAGCAAGCCTGGAGATGTATCAACAGGCAGAACAAATTCTGGTCGATGATGCCGCTTGCCTACCCCTGTGGTTCGGACAAAACTATATGCTGGTAAAACCCTATGTAAAGGGCTATGATTTGAATCCACTCGGTATGCCCTCGCTAGAGCATACCTCCATAGAATCACACTGATTGCCCGGCACCAAAACCTTGGGTACATTATAGAGAGGTTGACTCAATAGGGAGATTGTTGCTGGCGGAGGGGGTGGGATTCGAACCCACGGTCGCTTGCGCGACAACGGTTTTCAAGACCGTCACCATAGACCACTCGGACACCCCTCCTAGCTTCAGATTTTGTTAGATTTCCTTAACATAAATGGCATTTGCTACGAATTTGCTACTAATTTTTCATTTCCCGGCACATTCATTATGCCCCAGCCGCAAAACATCGTCAAATTGCTTAGCCGCTGCTTCTTGTAATCCAGAGGACACGTGAGAATAAACATCAAGCATGATTGCTATTGTGCTGTGCCCTAATCTTTCCTGAACTATACGGGGATGTACTCCTGCTTTAAGCATTAAAGACGCATGGCTATGTCTGGCATCATGCAGACGTGATGCCGATATACCACACTTTTTAGCTAAATTAGACCACGCCCTTGTTATTGTATCGGGACGGATTGGAGAACCGTCACTTTTACTAAAAACAAGGTCGCTATCCCTTAACAGACTGCCATCCAAAATCCTTTCAGCTGTCATTTTCTCCCTATATTCTCGCAGTATTTGGATAGCAGATAGAGATAATGCTACCATCCGACGCCCCTTAGCACTCTTGGGCTGACGGAAAATATAAGAACCATCACGCAACCGATGTAGCGACCATGATACGGATATTCTTCCTAATAACAAGTCAACATCTGACCATCGGAGTGCCAGCACTTCCGAACGCCGCAATCCGGTAAATAATATTATGTAATATGGGTGGAAATAGGGTGTTTGTTTAGTTGCCTCAAGAAACGTCGGCATTTCACCTTCATTCATTATACTAATGTCAGATGGTTGGTATCGTGGTGTGTGCGCAGCATCAGCAGGATTACGCACAATCAACCCCCACTCCACAGCATTTTTTAATGCTCGGTGCAATAAAGCATGATGGTGACGGAGAGTAAGCGGTTTCAAACCTACTTGATTGTTCAGGCGGCCACTAGTTAGACAATCCGAACATTGTTCAACGTTCATTTAGACATCGAGCATATCATGAGGTTAGGTGGTTGGAGAGCCTGGATACAGTGGTGAGGTACACGAAGAGCGTGAGGTTTGAGGAGAGCTTGAGGGTGTGTTTAGGGGGAATGGAAAGATAGCTATATATTATAGTGTATTAGCGGCGTAAATGTGCTAATAAGCTTTTTGGGTTTCGGATGTACTACAATGCAAGTGCTTGCATTTTCAAAACATCGCGATTGGTCTATTTATTAGCTATGTGTAGATTTGGGTATAGTCCCAGTACGTGGTGTAAAAAGGACTTGAAAATGAAGGCCATCGTGTGGTCTCTTACTGAAAGCAACAAGGATTCAGAAAGGAGACACGATGGCCAACAGGAAAAGAATAAAACTATTGGAGCAGTTACGCAAGGTGGGGATGGAAGAAGGGGCGGACTTTTTAAGAGAGGGTCTTAAGGTGATGGCGGAAGCGTTTATGGAGCTTGAGATAAGGGAGAGAACAGGCGCCGAGCACTATGAGCGTAGCGATGAGCGGCAGAACTACCGCAACGGTTACCGGGAGCGCTGCTGGGATACACGGGTGGGCTCTGTGCCGCTCAAGATACCCCGCCTGAGGATGAGCAGCTACTTCCCCAGCCTGCTCGAGCCCAGGCGCCGTGTAGAGCAAGCGCTTCTGTCTGTTGTCCAGGAAGCCTATGTTCTCGGGGTAAGCACGAGGAAGGTGGAGACCCTGGTGCAGGCTCTGGGGCTTAATGGCATCAGCAAGAGCGAGGTATCCCGTATCTGTGGAGATCTTGACGAAGAGGTTGGCAGGTGGCGCCGGCGCCCTCTTAACGGTAAATACCCCTACCTCTGGCTGGACGCCACCTACGTCAAAGTGAGAGAAGGCGGAGTGGTTATAAGCCAGGCGATAGTTATAGCCTACGGTGTAAGGGCAACCGGTGAACGGGAGGTGCTGGGCATAGATATCGGCCCCGGCGAGGATGGCGCATTCTGGACTGACTTCCTGCGGGAGCTGGTTAGCCGAGGGCTTACCGGAGTGTTGCTGGTGGTAAGCGA
>JAGYOC010000075.1 GCA_018399795.1 Dehalococcoidales bacterium | reverse complement strand
AGAGATAGAGGAGAGTTTAGAAGTAAAGACCCTGCCTATGTCTAAGGCGGTTTTCAGCTTGGTGGCGGGACTTGTGATGCTGATAATCAGTTCTCGCATTCTGGTCTGGGGAGCGGTGGAAATAGCTCTGCTCTTTGGGGTGAGTGATCTTGTGATCGGCTTAACCATCGTTGCTGTAGGCACATCACTGCCTGAGCTTGCATCAACCTTGGCTGCTGTCCGTAAGAACGAACACGATATCGCGATTGGGAATGTGCTGGGCTCGAACCTGTTCAATACTTTGGCTGTAGTTGGTATCGCCGGCGTCATACAGCCAATAAGCGTAGAGGCCAAGGTCTTCACCAGGGACATGCTGGTGATGGCAGTTTTGACTCTTTCTTTATTTGTTATATGTTACGGCTTTCGTGGTCGACCCGGCAGGATTAACCGTCTCGAGGGCGGCGTGCTGCTGCTTAGCTATATCGTCTACATAACATATCTCGTGACTAGCACCTTTAGCTAGCCGTAAACTCTTCTAAAAGCCTAAGCGCCGCCGATTCAGCCCCCGCCGATAGGGAAATAGAGAAACAAATTGTCCTTGTCTTGAAGGGTATACTCAAAGGAGCGTCGAGTTTGGTTCACTATTGGTCGAATGTAGGTTCGGTGCTCCGGTTTTACATCAAGCCGGTCCAGTAAATCGGACACAGTGGTATCCGGTTCTATCTCGACCACGGAATTACTGGGCACCCCGTCTATGCGAAAAAAGCCCATATACTCTATAGTTATCTGCATATCGCTATACTAATTTAATATGAGTATAGTGGTCAAGTAACCTGAAACCTTCGTCCCGCTCTAAAAGTGGCGAATCACAATTTTGCGGCTGGATAGAAGCAGTATGCCCGCCACCACCACTATGCTGATCAGGTACAGTAAATTTAGTTGCATCACAGCTTCAAGACCGGCTGTTTTTTCAACCAGACTTACCAGTTTTACTCCAAAGGCTCCCGCGCCAAATACCAGGGTGAACTTAAGTCCAAAGCCAATCGAACGCCATTTAGCGGGGGTGAGGTACGCGACCAGGCTGTTTTCAATAGGCTGCATTCCCAGCAGAAACAGAACAAACAGTGCCGAAGCGGGAATGATAATCCAGCTCTTGAAAAAGAGAATCGCCAGCATAAAGGGTACGGCACACAGAAAGAAGAAGAAATAGGCGTGCTTCAGACTGTAACGGTCGGCTGCGCGGCCGCCAATCCACTGACCGACGATTCCGACTACATACACAAAGGTAGCAACAATATTTGCGGTGAGGGTATTAAAGGCGGTGCTGCCTTCTACCGGAACAAAGTGTTCGGAGACCCATAAACGCACCTGTTCACTAATGTCACCCAGGCGGTATTCGAGGAATGTCGGCAGCATCAGGGTAAAGCTGCGGAACAGAAAGCCTCCGAATACCATGGCCACGGCAAAAATCAGAAAAAGCTTGCGGGCGGTCTTCTCGTCCAGCGGTTCAGTCTGCATACGGTCGCTGCCTTTATCTATCTGGAAGGGGGCGAAGAGGCCGGCGATACCCAGGAGCATTCCGCCTGCTCCTACTATCATTAGTCCCCCGCGCCAGCCG